>JAKZUY010000253.1:0-8829 GCA_047516345.1 Dehalococcoidia bacterium
CCTGCGCAGAGCTCCAGGACGCGGTGCGGCAAGCCCAGCCGTTCGCATAGGGTAGTGGCCTGCTCGACCATCTCTTCCAATGCCCGTTCCGAGTCCTCCGGTTCGACGTACCGGAACATCTCCACCTTCTCGAACTGATGCACCCGTTTCATTCCCCGCACGTCTCTCCCAGCCGCGGTGTGCTCTTTGCGGAAGCACGGTGTGCACGCCACGTACTTCAGTGGCAACACGTACGGCTCGATGATCTCCCCCTGATGGAGGCCGTTCAGCCCCACCTCTGCCGTCGGCACCAGCCACAGGTCCGTCTCTTCGTCTCTGTAGAGGTTGTCTTTGAACTTTGGCAAGTTGCCCGACCCCGTCATCGTGTCGGGGCGAACCAGGAGCGGAGGCATAATCTCCGTGTATCCAAACTCTTCTGTGAGCACGTTCAACAGCCAGTTGGAGAGCGCGCGGTGCAGCCGGGCCCCCTTGCCCTTCAGGACGTAGAAACGAGCGCCGGAGAGCCGTGCACCAGCTTCCATATCGATGATCCCCAGGTCCTCACCGAGGTCCCAATGCGGCTTTGACGCAGGGTTCGGCGACGCATCGCGGCCGACCCGCACAAGAACGTTGGCAGACTCATCGAGTCCGTCGGGCACAGATTCGTCTGGCAGATTTGGGATTGCGAGCAGGATGTCGCTCAGCGACTCCTGGACCGAACCGAGTTCGGCCTCGATCTCCTTTATGCGCTGACCTGCCAGGCGCATTTTTGAAGTCTCGTCGTCGGTTGGCCGGCGTCTTTCCCGGCCGATCGCTCGGCTGACCTCGTTTCGATTCGCCCTGATCGACTCCGCTTCGTGAATCAGATCCCGACGCCGGGTGTCGAGGACAAGTACCTCGTCGAGAGGCGGATCCTCGCCGCGTCGTTTCAGCGCGGCGCGTACCGATTCCACGTCATTGACTATGTGTTCGAGGCTCAGCATCTATTGGAATCACAATGGCCTTGCGAAGGCCGCACGAGGTGATGAAAATGGGGCGCCGTCTCGCGGCGAGGCCGGAGGCGGGTTTGATACCCGCCCCTACGACACGACACGGTGGCAGTGAATATTTTCATAGCGATGACAGGCGTTTACGCTTCACTCCACGCCCACCATTTTAGACACCCTCCTATGAAGTCGCTCGCTTTCGCCCATCCGGGTCAGGGCTGACGCCCCGCTGCACGCAATCAAGCAGGCGCCCACAACAGGCGCCACTACCCGGGTCGTGACCCGAGGCGCGGCCGATACGGCGGTGTGATTCGGAAACACGTTACGTCCTTAGCTGTGGGAACAGGAGCACTTCCCGTATCGATTCCTCGCCCGCAATCAGCATCGCTAGCCGGTCGACCCCCATCCCCAGGCCGCCGGTCGGCGGCATGCCGTGCTCTATGGCTATGAGAAAGTCCTCGTCCAGCCTGTCGGTCTCGTCTTCGCCGAAATCCACGCGCAAGCGTTCCTGCTCCTCGAACCGCCCTCGCTGGTCGACGGGGTCGTTCAGCTCACTGAACGCGTTGGCCAACTCACTGCCCATCACAAACGCCTCGAATCGCTCCACGATGCCGTCCGCGCCGGGCTTGCGCTTGGCCAGGGGTGACATCGCCACCGGATAGTCCACCAGGAAAGCCGGTTGCACGATGTGCGGCTCCACGTTCGTAGAGATCACCTTGTCGAGCAGACGGCCCCACGAAGAGCCCTGCTCAACGTGGATTTCGCGCTCACGCATCGCGCCGGCGAGCGATTCTGTATCGCGGTGTTCAAGGAAGTCGATGCCGGTCCTCTTGATGATCTCGGTCCGCAGGTCCAACCGCGGCCACGGCGGCGTCAGGTCAATCTCCGGCCCCTCCCCGGAACCGGACGTTATTACGGCCGATCCGGTGACATCCACGGCGATGGTAGACACCATCTGCTCGACCATCTCCATCACGTCCCGATAGTCGGCAAACGCCTCGTAGCTCTCCAGCGTTGTGAACTCCGGATTGTGGTCGTGGTCTATGCCCTCGTTTCGAAACATGCGGCCGATCTCAAATACCTTCTCCATGCCGCCTACGATGAGCCGCTTCAGATACAACTCGCTCGCGATGCGAAGGTAAAGGTCCCTGTTGAGCGCGTTGTGATGCGTCTCGAACGGGCGCGCCATCGCCCCGGCCGCTACCGGTACGAGCATCGGCGTTTCGACCTCGGTAAACCCGCGGCCGTGCAGGAATCGCCGCATCTGAGCGACGACCTCGGACCTGAGGTAGGCGTTACGGACGGCCCGTTCGTTTGCGATCAGGTCGAGGTAGCGTTGGCGGTAGCGCGCCTCGGTATCGCGCAGGCCGGCCCACTTGTCGGGCAGTGGTCTTAGCGCCTTGGCGAGCATGGCAACCTCGCGGCCCTCGATACTCACCTCGCCCCGTCGCGTGCGAAACACCGGCCCAGCCACGCCGATGATGTCTCCAAGGTCCAGTAGCTCGACGAGCCCGTACGCTTCACCGAGCAGGTCGGCCCGCAGGTGGACCTGAATGCGGCCGGTGCCATCCTGCACGTCGATGAATGACGCCTTGCCCATTCCGCGGCGGGCCATGATCCTTCCGGCTATCCGCACGTCGCCGGTCCGCGGGTCGCCTTCACTCTCGTCAACAGGCAACGACTCGAACAGCCGGAGCGACTCAGCCACTGAGTGGCTCCGGTCGTACCGGGCGGGATACGGGTCGATCCCGCGTGAGCGGACCGCTTGTAGCTTATCGAGCCGCGCCTGTGTCAGCCGGTGCTCGTCGTGGCCCGACGGCTCGTTATGTGGTTCTGTAATCGGCATGGTTAGTCCAGGGATACGAGAAGCCGATCCGCCGACCCCTCTCCAACGCGTCAACAATTCTAGTCCGCGGCCGCGGCCGCGCAACTGCGCAGGGCGGACTTCACACACGACGTGCGGCGCGGGGTTTCGTATAAATCTATCCAAATCCGCTGCGCGTGGGTGTTGCGATGAAACGTCATTGATCTAAATAATCCGAAAGGTCCTGATGACGCGCCGCTGCGCGGATTCACCGTTGCCGCCCGAGTGGATATCCCGCATCGGCGGCGGTTGAACGGTCAATACGCGATTTGAGGCGATGTCGGAGGGGCGGAATAACGATGCAAGTCAAGCGCGGGGCCCGAGGAGGCCGTCCCCGGTACGAGGCGAAAAACCGCTTGCGACCCACCACCAGCCGGGTGTTGGGCGCGCTGTTTTCGATGCTCGGTCCCGGTGGCGCCGAGGGCAGGGCCGTAGCGGATCTCTACGCCGGTACGGGCGCGTTCGGAATTGCCGCGTTGCGCAGGGGCGCAGAGCGGGCGTTGTTCATTGAGAGGGATAGACAACTTTGTGGACGCATCGAGGAGGCGTTGCAAAAAGGGGGCTTCTCCGACAAGGCCACAGTTCGGCAGGGTGACACCATCGCCGTGCTCGGCCGAATCGAAAGCAAGTTTGATCTAGTGTTTGCCGATCCGCCATACAGGCTCAACCCGTTCGAACCGTTGCTCGGACGATTATCGAGTCGCGGAATGCTCGAACAGGATGCGGTGGTCTATCTTGAACACTCGTCCCGTACGGAATTGCCGGACACGCTGCCGGGAGTCGCTATAGTGTCCCGCCGCATCTACGGCGATTCGGCCGTTAGCGTCTACCGCAGCGACGGCCGGCCGGTTAACACATCGGCACGGGGGTCGCATTGTCCGTAATCAGGGCGGTCTACCCCGGCACGTTCGACCCAGTCACAACAGGCCACGTCGATATCGTCGAGAGGACGGCGCGGCTGTTTGACGAAGTGGTGGTAGCCGTATACATCGATCCGCCAAAGTCGCTGATGTTTTCGGTAGACGAGCGAGTCGATATGGTCCGCGCTGCTACCGGCCACGTGCAGAGAGTCGACGTACGGCCATTTGGCGGGCTGTTAGTCGAACTGGCGAACCGCGTTCACGCCACCGTCATCGTGCGGGGGTTGCGAATCGGCAGCGATTTCGAATACGAACGGGAGATGGCCCTGATGAACCGGCGCCTGCTGCCGGGTGTTGAGACTGTCTGCCTGCTAAGCTCGCTGGAACACCAGTTCGTTAGTTCCTCAAGGGTTAAGGAGATCGCGGCGTTGGGTGGAGACGTCAGCGAATTCATCCCGGCCCACGTTGTGGAACCCCTTTATCGACGCCTCAATCTCACTCCCCCATCACACATTTGAACCCGTAAAACCGGTAACGGTCTGGATTCACAAAAACGGAGGCAGAAATGTCAATCGGACAGCATTTGGACACAATCGAGGAGATGGTCTCCGCAGGGCGGGTACGCGGCACCGCCCGCACATTGGTGAACATCGAAGCGATTAACGAGGCCCTCAATGAGGCCAGGGGCTCGATGCCCGACTACATCAAAGAGGCGGAGGCCATCCTCAGGCAGAAGGAAGCCATCATCAAGCAGGCCGAGTTGGAAGCGCGCCGAATTCGGACCTACGCAGATGAAGAGGCCACGACGATTCGCCAAATCGCCGAAGAGCAGAGCAACGCTTCTTTGACCTCGGCCCGCGAACAGTCCCACAAGATGATCGACAAGAACGAAGTGGTCATAGCGTCCGAGGCGAAGGCCGAAGAGATTGTTCAGGTAGCTGAAAAGAAAGCTGCCGGGATGATCAAAAAAGCCGATGGCCGGGTGGACGGAATAATCTCCGCGTCGGAAGTCGAGGCCGACGAGCGGCGCAAGGGCGCAGACAACTACGCCCGGGAAGTCCTGTTTGGACTTGAAGAGCGCATTGCCGACACTTTGGGCCAGGTGCGAGGCGGCATCGACACACTCGGCAACCCGTCCGCGAAACACACCGTAACTTCATCCTTTAACTAACCCGCCCGCCTGCAAGACAGAACTCCCTGCCCCCGACATTGGGGGCGGGGAGGCATTCCGAGCTCGTCTAAAAAGGCTGGCTCCGCCGCGCCATTCCCGCGTAAAACCCCGTGAAAGCGGAGAAGACGCGCGCCCATGGATCCTCGATCGTGGTCGGGGATGACCGATGACGCACGGCAATGGTCAAGCAGGGTGGACTCATGAGACAGGCTCTTCCCCCTGTCACTGAATGGGTAACACCAGCGTCCGGGGGAGAAGCCAATTCCCACTTTGGCAGGGTTAGGGGCTCCACCGCCGCCTACTCAGGAAACAGTGTCACGACGGTGGTCATCCGCGTGTAACCGCCCTGGCTGCCTGTGGCCGACGCGACGCTCCCCAAGTTGGCTGCCAGTAACTCGTACACTTCCACGTCGTCTCCCTCCGCCCCACTCGCCAGTTGGTCAAAGATGTCGTCCAGCCCCGCGTAAATCAGCAGACTCCTGCTCTCGGGAAGGGCCTCGACTGCGCGACGATACTCCTCGTCCGAATCGATGCTCGGGAAGTCGCCGTTCTGTGCCTGCACAGCCTGCTCTACTGCCCTGGACGTCGACCCGATCGCCAGGTACCCGTTATGCAGTACGTAGGCCGGCGTGTAGTCAAGGAACCGAAATGCCTTGGCGTCCGCTTCTGCGCCCACGTCCTTTAAGTCGGCGCGGAACCCCAACAACCCGGCAAACCCGTCGATAGCCGCCACGAGGCCCTCTCCCCCATCGGCGGTGTGCGAAAGCAATGCGAACACCTCTATCGGGGTTGACCCGAACACGGACCCCGTTTTAGTGAATTCGACATTGGTAACCCCGACGACCGCGTTTCCGGAGAGATTGTCAAAGACGTCATTTTCAAGATCGACGCGGGTCAATTCCGAAAAAACAAGCAGGCCGTAGTTCAGCAGATCGGCAAGTGTCGAATCATCCCCGCCCTCGAAGTCAAAGCCGTAGAAGTAGTCATCCAATAGGCTCTCAACGCCCTCTGGCTCCATGCCAAAGGGGTCGAGGACGTTGGACAAATCCTGCTCGCCCAAGGCCGCCCGCCATTTGTCGAGATCGGGATCGAACGATGCGGCGACGAAGCCGATGGTCCCGAGCGGTACCAGTTCTCCAGGGTCCACCAGATCAGGAACGTCAAACCCGTGGTCCCTCCCCGCCGGCACCACCAACTCGAACACCATACCGTCGTCGATCCACGCCGCGGAGGCCGCAGCCCAACTTCCCTCGCCAAAAATTTTCGCTATCGCGCCCGTCCACTCGACAACCCCTTCGACAGCCTCCCCAACGTCGTCGACGGAGTACTTGACATTCAGGTAGGCCGAACCAAACCGGCTTTCGTCCATGGCTGCCGACGCTTCAATAAAGTCAGGGTTGTCAACCAGTGAGCGTACGCTGCCGCCGGACATGCGCTCCAGCACGTCAAACAGCGCCCGCTCATCCGAGGCGAACACCAGCCAATCGTCCGTCAACCCAAGCGCGGACCGATCCCGGCGCTGTGTGTGGACCCACGTATCGACTCCGTCATCGGAACTGAACGTGAAGTCGGATACGTCGGCGTCCAACCCTTCCTCGATGAGTACCGGCATGAACACAGCGGCCCGGTCGCGGTCACGCACGCCGATCATTGCGATCGCGCCGTTGTTCGTGATCCCTGCGGAGTGCTTGAAGCCGATCCACGGGACCAACTGTTCTATCTCAATCTCTGAATCCACTGAATTTCCGCTGAACAGTTCATCGATGAAATTCTTGAACACATCGGATTCGCCAAATCCGTCCCGAAATTTCATCAACTCGCCAATGTTCCCAACCGTCGGCTTGGCGTCAAAAGAAACATAGGCGAACGAGTCTTCCGGGTAGTACCGCGCCGAGTGGTCGGGCTGAATCGACGTGAAGAGTTCGACAATCAGACGAACCGGGATGTCGGCAAACACCGCAGCCACGACTGTCAAGACAATCACTACGGCGAGGAGCGCCGTAAGTATCTTGCGTTTCACCGGCGTTCCCCTGACTACGCGGGCCCGGTCGTCATCCCCGGCGGGCCGCCGGCTCCGTGCCGGAATGTGCCCGTATCAGTGGGCAAGTTTGCCGATCGGCAGCAAACAATATTACGTGACCCGCAATCGCCCCACCCGGCCGGCGCCCACAAGAGACGCCGCTACCAACATCCGCCGTCCTCGACCCCGATCGGGGACCCACCGGCGGCGCGGTGCAATGCGGGTACGACGTAAAACCCGATTCCCGTACCCCGCCCGGCCGGTGCCCACGGGAGACGCCGTTATACGTTGTTAGGTGAACGAGGGTTCAGGTGAGGAGGTCGCGCAGTCGGCGGCCTATGTAGGCCGGGGAGTCGACGACATGGGCGCCGGCGTTACTGAGCGCCTGTGTTTTCTCCGACGCCAACGCAGCCTTGCCCGTGATTATCGCTCCGGCGTGGCCCATGCGCTTGCCCGGCGGAGCTGTCTGCCCGACGATGGCGGCCACGACTGGCTTGGTCACGTGTTCACGGATGAATTTGGCGGCCTTCTGCTCCCGCGTCCCGCCGATCTCGCCGATCAGCACGATGGCGTCGGTGTCCGGATCGTCCTGAAACATCCCGAGCACGTCCGTAAAAGTCGTTCCGTGGAGGGGATCGCCGCCGATACCGACGCAGGTCGATTCGCCCATACCGAACTGGCTCAGTTGGGCAATCGCCTCGTACGTCAGCGTCCCGCTCCGGGAGACGACTCCGATGCGCCCTTCGCGGACTATGCTGGCCGGTATTATTCCGATCTTCGTGCGCGTCGCCGGCTGGATTAGGCCAGGGCAGTTCGGGCCGATCAGCCGCGTGTCCTTCCCCTTCATGTAGGCGAGAATCTTCACCATGTCGAGCACCGGCACCCGCTCCGTGATGGCCACGATGAGGCCAAGTCCGGCGTCGATTTGCTCAATGATGGCGTCGGCGGCGAACGGCGCCGGAACGAAGACCACGCCCACGTTCGCCCCGGTCTCGTCTACGGCCTGCGATGCGGACTCGTAGATCGGTACGGCGTCTTCGAACTTCTGCCCGCCCCGGCCGGGGTGAACCGCCGCGACCATGTTGGTTCCGTACTCGCGGCACCTGCTCGACTGAAAGCTGCCGTCGCGGCCCAGGCCCTGCACCAGCAGCCGCGTATCGGGTCCGACGAGCACACTCATGCGTGAGATTCTTCGAGTATTGACTTGAGCGCTTCGGACGCGCCTGAGAGATCGGTCACAGGGGTAACGTTCAGCCCCGACTCGCTAAGGATGATCCGGCCTTCTTCCGAGTTGGTGCCCCGCATGGCCACGACGATGGGCATTTCTGTGCCCGTCTCCTTTGCGGCCGAGACGATCCCCCTCGCGGCGGCGTCGGTGCGCAGAATACCCCCGAACAGGTTGACCAGAATAACTTCCACCTCCGGGTCGGAGACGATGATCCTGAACGCTTCGGCGATGGCGTCTTCGCTTGCGCTGCCACCGACGTCCAGGAAGTTCGCCGGCTCAGCGCCGGCCCATCTCGTGATGTCCATAGTCGCCATGGCCAGCCCCGCCCCATTCACCATGCAGCCCACTCGGCCGCCATCCAGCTTCACGTAGGAAAGCCCAGCCTGCGCCGCCCGCAGCTCCTGTTGATCACCCTGCTCGGGATCGTGCAGGTCCAACAGTTCGGGGTGCCTGAACAGCGCGTCGTCTTCCAGGTCGATCTTGGCGTCCAGCGCGACGATGCGCCCTTCCGACGTGATGACGAGCGGGTTTATCTCGACCAGGGTGCAGTCCTTTTCGACGAAAAGCCGGTACAGTCGGCCGATCAGGTCCGCGGCTGGCCGTATCAGGTCTGCGGGCAACTCCAGTTGGTGGGCGAGGGCGCGTGCGCGGTACGGAGTCAGCCCGAATATCGGGTCTCCCTCAGCCTGCAAGATCTTGTCCGGGTTGGTCTCGGCAACGA
>JAKZUY010000254.1:0-9429 GCA_047516345.1 Dehalococcoidia bacterium
GGGCAAGTCGTCAGGACGCGATTCGACCAGAGAACCGGCCTTTCCACAGCTTAGGTTGCTACTGGGCACAGTTTAGCATCCGCCCGGCCTTGTGGCGCGATTGGGCTGAATATTCCGGGGGTAGGGGAGGACGGATGGGGAAGGCGGGATTGAATCACGCCGCTACGTCGGCGGGCTGTTATGCGCCTAACCGGTCATGTATCGGATCAACGATCGGTCGTAGGGAAGCGTTGTACAGTCGAATCGCGGAAAGGGTGGGACGGTCTCCTCAGCCATCGGTGTGCCGGCCGAAAGTTCCTTAATGGCCATTTCGACCAGCAGGGGCAGCGACGCGACGTCTTCCGCGTTGTATCGGATGAGCGTATCCAACGCCTCGTCTTCGCCCTGCTGCGCCATTTCCCACAGCAAGACCGCGTGCCTGCCGCCCAGATCGGCCAGTCCGCCCTGACGATTAAGTCCGGTCGAGCGCTCGATCTTTTTGAGTCCTCCGCGGTACCCTAGGCGGGCCAGAACCCAGCGCAGGTCCATGTGGGCGAATCCCGTCGGCAGTTCCCCAAACTCTCCGCGTAGAAACGGCAGGTCGAACGATGCGCCATTGAACGTTACGATGAGCTTGTAGTTCCGCAGAGCGCACTGAAACTCGTCGAGATTGTCGCCCCGGACATAAGGGTGAAACCCCGAGTTGTCCAGGACGCCGACCATTGTCGTGTAGGAATACTCTGAAGACAGTCCCGTCGTCTCGATATCCAAAAACGCGGCGTCATCGACAAACTCGGCGTACAGCCGCCACCGTTCTCCGGCTGGCAGAACCCGTGCGAACCAGGCCGCGTCACGCTGACTCAATCGGACAGCCGATTCCTCGAGTTCGGACGTTTGCCGGGCGTCGGCCTGCCCTGACTGAACAAGCTTGTCCCAGTCGGTGATGCCCTGTTCCCACCATGACTCTTCGGTGACTCGCCCAACGCCGGTGAGATGCAAAAACGAATGGGTCAGCAGGGCAGAAGCCCCGTCCCGCCACCACGACTCTCGATGGACCGGTTCATACGGTGATTGCTACATACCGACATATACGACCCGATATGCCCAATCAGGGCCTGCTGTATGTGCCAGTCAGTTTCCCTACGGCGACGACCTTGCCGCGGAGCGCGGTTATGACGTCTTCGCTCTTAACACCAGGTGACAACGCGAGAGGTTCACTGAGCGCATACACCCAGAAACGGTATTCGTGCGGACTGCCTGCCGGGGGGCACGGACCTCCATATCCATTTCTACCGAACCCGTTCTGGCCGTGAATTGCTCCTTCCGGCAGCGACGGCGCGTTCCCGACCCTTTCCGCAAGACCCCGGATGTCTTCTGACAGATCAATGACAGTCCAGTGAGTGAACGCGCCTCCGGGGGCGTCGGGATCGTCGACGACAACGACAATCGAACGGCTGCTCTCAGGCGGATCGCTCCAATGGAGATCGGGTGAAATGTCTTCGCCGTCACAGGTGTACTTCCGCGGAATCTCCTCGCCGTCGTCGAAACCGTTGCTGGTGACTGTTAGCCCTGACGCGGTCCCGTCGGCAGGTAACACCTCTTCCGGATCTGTTCCGCCTCGGCAGGACAGCAGAACAATGACCGCAACGGCGAGTAAAGCCATGGCCGCGGAGGCGCGCCCCTGCGGCAATTCAGCCAGCATGGGCCGGATCATTGTAGGACAGACGCTCATTGACAAAGGCCCTTACGTCCCCGGCCACCTCGAGGGCACGTTCGGAGTCGAGACCCTCGTAGGTCTCGGCCGGCACTCCACCCGGCAACCCGGACGGGTATCGCGCTCCGAGATAGTGTTTGTCGAGCAACATGGCGATAGACCTGACGAAGTCGAACGACGGGTCGAGGGCCATGGCGTCCTGGCACAGATCAGACAGGGAGTGCCCCCAGACGCTCTCGGCGCCCCTCGAATATAGGTACCCGGCGACTGCCTTCTCGGCAGACTGATGGCACATGAAGCAAGCCAGGGCATGGCGCCCGGAATCGGCCGCCATCCGGGCGTCATTCAGATCGTGTTCGGACTGCGCGAGCCATCTCCTGGCCTGTGACTCTGCCATTCCATTACCCACCAAAAATCACCTCTCCGTATGCCTGTGTCTCGACCAGCAGGGGATCGGAGTCGGCGAGCTCTTCGAATTCGTCAGGCGTGTAGACGAGGAACCGCGTTCCGACCGACGGCCGCAAATGGGTAACCCAAAAGTCGGCCCTTCGGTGGAACGGTTCGTTTGTGTCCTGGACGAGGACCAGATCCAACTCCGTGTCGGGCTGGATGTTTCCTCTTGCCACGTCCCCGATCAGATATGCGCGGTACGCGCCAAACGGCGGCATTTCGGAGGCGAAACGTTCCAGTTCTGCTTCAAGCAGTTGTCGGCGCTGTCGGGCAAACCCGAACATCATGGGCAATGGATTATCGTCCGCAGTCCGTTCAAGGTCATGTCTGGTGATGGGGCGCTTGTCGCATGAGCCGGGACTGAACGAAACCCGGCATCACACTGTGTAAAGCGTCGGAGAGTTCCTCGGCGGGGCCACTTCGCCTTCGGCAAGCCGATACGCCTCTTTCTTGTACACCTGCACCCTGTGCCGGCCGAAGTCAGGTGCGTACATGAGGCCGTCAGGACCGATCCGCATCGACGTGGGCGACACAAAGTTCTTTTCCGGCTCGGTGCTGACAGTTTCCCGGGCCCTCAATGCCGAGACGTTGTTCTGGATGTATATCCTGCCGATCTTCGACAACGTCGCATCGCCTCTGAACTGCCGAACGTAACGGCCATTCGGGTCGAACAACTGGATGCGGTTATTTCCGCGGTCAGCAACATAGATGTCACCGTGGAAGTCAACTTCGATCCCAGCCGGCCGGTTCAGTTCCCCGTTCCCGCTTCCCGAACTCCCGAAGCTCATCAGGTGGTCCCCATCCGGCGTGAATCGTTGAATGCGGTCGTTTCGCCAGTCGGAAACGAGAATCATGCCCTCATCGTCCACGGCCACGCCCCACGGCATGTTCAACTGTCCGTCCCCATCTCCCAACGACCCGAACCCCGATTCAAACCGGCCGTCCTTGGAGAATTTCTGGATCCGGTGATTCAAAGTGTCCGACACATAGATGTTTTCATCGGCGTCGAACGCCATCCCGGATGGTCGATTCAACTCGCCGGGCGCCGAACCATGCGTGCCCCAGACTTTGATCAAATCGCCCTTGGGGTCGAGAATCATCACCTGGTGCTTCGCCTCGTCGCTCACATAGAAGGCCCCGTCGCTGTCCCTTAACAGGGTCACCGGCCATTCGAAATTACCGCCGCCGATCGTGCCCAGGTCTTCGTCTTCCCAGTTGATGAGGCGCAGGTTGTTTCCGATGCCGCGCTGTCTGCACAGCACGTACATAATCCCGTCGTCTCCGAACGCGATGTCGACGGGGTTTTGGGTCACTCGGCGCATCCCGAGTGTTGCGTAGTAGGGGTAGCCCGCCCTAAGCAGGGCATAGGGACGGCTTCCGTTTGAGGTTTTTTGTGCCTGCATTGCCCTGAATCTCCCGATTTACTGTTTTGACTGGTGTTTTCGTCTGGCCTTAAAGGGTGTCTGGTAGTACCAATTCGTTTTGATTACTTCGCCAATTCAGTAAGGGCGGATTTCAAACCCGCCCCTACGCCGGTGGGTTCATCCCCATAAGGACAACTTTTTAAACGCCGACCAGCGTCTTTTTGAACGGCTGGATCTGCTCGAAATCGCCGTTGACGAATTCCCTCGGCTCTATGCCCATCCACTGTTCAAGCAGCGTGCCGTAGATGCCGCGGAAGTCGATGGTGTGCCTCATGTCTTCGTCGTTGAGCCAGTCCTTGCGTTCGATCGACGGGTATTCGGAGTAGAGGCCTCCATCGACGTTCTCACCGATGATGAACGCTCCTCCACCAGAGCCGTGGTCGGTGCCGCTCCCGTTGTCCTGAATCCTGCGGCCGAACTCGGTGAACACGAGGATGGCCACCTCTTCCGCTGCGTCGTGCTCGCGGAGGTCGGTCAAGAAGTCGGCAATCGCCGTGGACAGTTCCCCAAGCAGCTTGGCGTGCACCGGCAATTCCTGGGCGTGGTGATCGTAACCGCCGTGTTGCGTGTAGAAGATGCGCGTGCCGAGGCCCGCCGTATGCACCCTGGCAACGTCCCGCAGCCCCTGAGCTATCTGGTTATCCGCATACTCGACGGTCGACGTATATCGTTGCGGGGCCACCGAGATCAGGTCGGCGCCGCGCAATACGTCCTGACCGGTCTGACCGAGGTAGTCCATCACGACTCCGGAGCCGATAGCAGGGGTGTAGACCCGCTTAAACGTTTCAAGCCGCCGTTCCCGTTCCTGGTGGCGCTCGATCCCGGTCATCAAGCCGTAGTTGTCGAGATTGCCGACCGACGTGGCCGTCACTCCGGGCGCGGCCATTGCGCGGGGCAAGCCGCGGCCGAAGCTGACGCCTGTCAGCGGGTTTTTGCTCTCGGGGTCGATCTCCCGGATTACTTTGGCCAGCCAACCCTCCGTGGCGATTTCGTTCGGCTCGCACGTGTGCCAAATGTCCATGGCCCTGAAGTGAGACCGGCTCGAGTTTTCGTAGCCGATACCCTGCACGATCGCCACGTTGCCTTCGGTGTACAGGTCTTTCAGTACACTTGCGGACGGGTGGAACGCCAGTTCCCCGTTGATCGGCAGCGCCTTGTCTTCCGGAATTCCCACCAGCGGCCGGCTGTTGTGGTAGATCCCGTTGGTGAACGGGATCAACGTATTCATAAAGTCGTTGCCGCCCGAAAGCTGGATGATTACCAGTACGGGTTCTTTTTTCTTTCCGTTTCGGCCGTTTTCCATGTTGGGACGCCTCCTGTCAATCAAGCGAACTGATACTCCCTTGTCGCTACAACAAGGGACAGCATCTCCCGGATTCGTTCTTCGCTTCGCGTGCGTTCGGTTTCGTTGCCAAAGGTGAGGTCGCCCTCTTCTTCGGACAGATGGATCAACTCCTGCCGGGTTTCATCGGCGAGCCCGACAAAGCCTGACAGCTCTTCGACTGTGTCTACGAATCGTTCCGCAGAGACCGGCCCCCCGGATGACGCCAGCGTATCGACGATCCGGCGCGTACCCGGTTTGTCCAGGTCGCTGACCATATCCACTGCATAGTTGATTCGTTCGGTGAGGGTTCCGCCGTCGATCCACTCTTTCCCGGTGTGCCATCCCTCGACGGTAGGGGGGTCCATAAGGCGTTGGCCCATGGCAGCGAGAGTACCCTCTATGTTTTCCAGCCCGGGTTCCAGCATCCGAAATTCGCCCGATAGTTTGATGACGCCTGCTACGTACTCGGTGGGCGATTTGATTCTGCTGTGCGTTGCGTTCTTGAAGAAGTCCGAATTGAGGAGCGTCCTCATGACCGAGCGCATGTCGGCGTCGGAGTCCATATAGGCTGCGACCAACGTATCGATCGCGGCCGGATCCCGTGGAGCTTCGATGCTCCACGCCGGCACCTGGGACTCGTCGGCGACAAAGAAGTTGTAAAGGTGTCGGGAGATGAATCGTGCGGTGGCTTCCTGGCTCACGATGATTTCGATGATGTCTTCACCGTTGAAGTTCCCGGTGTGACCCAGGAACGTCTTCTCGCCATCATCGTGATCGTCGGGCCGGTAGGCAAACCTGCTGTCGAAGTGACCGTATGGATAGAGCGGCAGGGGCTGCTCGAAGGTCCAGCCCGTAAAGGCCCGCGCGACATTCTTGATGTCGGTCTCCGTGTAGTTGCCGATCCCCATCGAGAACAGTTCGAGAAGTTCCCGGCCGTAGTTTTCGTTGATCGCGCCCGAGTGGTTTTCGCAATTGTCCAGCCAGTAGATCATGGCCGGGTCTTGCGACAGGCGGAGGAGAATGGTCCGTAGGTTCGACAACCCCGTTTCACGGAACATCTGGATCTGGTCGATCATCGTTGGCGTGTGTTCGCTCTTGGTCCAGCCAGTTGCGAATACGTGGTGCCAGAAGAGGGCCATCTTTTCTTCGAGCTGCCGGTGCGAATTTGTCATCCGGAACATCCATCTGGCATTCCAGTCGCCTTGACCGTCTTTACTCGTGGTGTGCGGCAAGTAGCGAGAGATGATGTCGTCGTCCACTTCCGGCATGCGCTCGGGATGGACAAGGTCTTCAACGATGTCCTCGTAAGACCGGCCGGCGAGCCTGTCAAGGTCTTCCGCCGATGCTCCAAATCCGGCCCTGCGGAGGAGGTGGGCCGTTAACTGGCGGTTTTCATCTGTCATCAATCACCCTCCCGTTGCTGCTCCAGACGGGTTGAACCATCCTTAATTCTACTAATTGCTACGGTCAAAGCATGGACCTCAAATTGCGCTGCTTGCACGCGCGCGGCTAAAGTTACGGCAACATGCGCGGCCATTTTGCACACTTTAACGCATATCGGGGGCATGGGGATTCCGGATTGTTAGGCCCGGCAGGTCGCTTAAATGCCGTGCAGGCGGGATACTAAGCGCCCGCCGAATCCAGTTTGGCCATCTCAAGGGCGAACCACATGGCCATCGCTCCGCCCCGGTCGTCGTGCCCTGACACGGCAGGGCGGTCCAGATATTCCCTGACCGACGTTTGAGGGCCCGTACCTGCGCATACATCCACCAGGCCGCCATCGTCATCAATGCTCTCGGACGCGGCATCCCAACACCGTGTTAGTCCCGGCAAGTACGACCCAGCCAGCCAGCCGTGACGCACGCCGCGGGCGAGGGCGATCCCTACCATGCATGTGGCGCTCAACTCTTCGTACGAGCCGGGAAAGTCGGTCAACTGCCGCTGTTTACCCGATGGCGCGGCGTGCTTGAGCAACGCAGTTAGATGAGCCCGGTGCGCCTCGGCCAATTTCGAACAGACCGGCGAATCAACTGGCAGGTACGTAAGCGCCTCGGCGTACCCGAGCGCTGCGAACCCGTTCCCTCGTCCCCACGGGAACCTCGAACCCTGACTGTGGTCGAACAACCCGTCCGTCCTTTGCACACCAGACTGCATGCAGTCACGCATGTACCGTTCCAGCAATGCGCTGTAGCCGCTATTCCCCGTTAACTGATAAGCCTGCCCGAGCACGGTGGCAACGAAAAACATGTCCTCGACGCGAAAATCAACATCCGCAGGGGGAGGCGGTATCGACTCGCCCTGATCTTCAAACCGGTCAGCCGCCGACAGGAACAGTTTCATTGCCTGTTCGTCGCCGGTGGTCCGGGCCATATCGCACGCCCAGGTCAGGCCGGCGAGCGCTGCGCCGTCGGGGCCTGTATCAAGAAACGAACTTGGGTCGGTGAGCAGCGATTCCGTAAATTCACGAATGTTCCCCGTCGGGTCGGCCTGTGTAATGCCCGTTTCCCAGGCGGCCAGTCGTCCCCCGATCGAGACCCCCTGCGTGTAGACGACCGGATCGAGGGTGTACCCGTAAACGCCAACCAATATCCGGACCACGTCGGCTGCGCTGCGCGCTCGACGGGCGACCAGGGAACGCCGCGCGCCCGACCGCTCAATCCCGGATTTGATCCCGATAGCGATCAACCTTCCGATTTCGGCGCCCAGCTCCACGTGAGGCGCTGTGATCCTCAGCCCGGGAATGGCCCCCGGAGTATCTCCCGCTCCATCGCCAAAGGCCCCTAACAGGGAGTCATCCTCGACTCCGACGCGGGCCGCGCCAAATTGCTCAGCCGTCTGGCGATCCGTCGCCCGCCACTCGGCTGTATCCCTGCCGCGGATCTCCACGATCAGGTCCGGGGCCAGGTAACCGATCCACTGCCATAGGTAACGAGCGACAGGGTCCGATTCATGGTCGAAAAACCCGTCGACGGGCGGGTAGGGCGCAACGGGGGCGCCGTTTCCGGCCGGACGCGGGGTGGGCACGACCGAAATAGCCGGGCCGCTCCCGGAGTTGTTCCCCATCTCCCGAACAACCTCTGCCAACGCGTCGGCCACCGCCTGCCCCGGCGTCCCGCCGGTCAGGTCACCGATAACCAGAATGCTCGCTGGCGGACCCTCACGATCATAAGCACGCCTATGGACCAATGCTCCAACAGCCCGCCCATCTCGATCCACACCGCACGCGTCTCGAATCCAGATGTCAGGCGCCATTGAATAGAGTCTTTCAGGCATGGTTCAAATCTCGGCCAGATTGGCTTTACTGCGAGGAAAAATGACGTGATTGGTATACGGCTGCGCTGCCAACTCCGCTCCCACTAATGTCGTCCCAACCCCTCGGGCGCCTCTGCGAGACGTCCCAACAGTTGGATTTGCAGTGGTCTCCATGCTCGGGGTTTTCGCAACATACGATTGACGGGACTTTTGCGCGGTTTCTTTGTCATGACGTTCACACGGCCGCCAGAGTTTCAGCAGCCTGTCCCGCCCACTTTGAACCGGGATTTGCCTTGAGCAAGATGTTCAGGCTGTAGATAGCGTCTTCATCGCCGTTACGGGCCTTGGCGATGGCGTCCATGACGCCCTTGTCGGCGAATCCGTCGTCCCACGGCACGATCCGGGTCTCCATGTCGTTCCAGTAGTAGGCGAGTTCATCGTTGTCGGGCCATTCCTGGTAGATCGAATCCCAGCCCCACCTCGTGCCGCCGCCGCTCAGGTGTGGTTGCAACTGCCTGTCGTTGATCACGTCGCTCGCGGACTGATACCTGTTGTCGAGGGATATCCGAATATGTTCGTCCGTTTCGTTCGGCAGCGCCTTGTGCACCGTGAGACTGTGGAATATCAGCGCGTCCCCGACTTCGTAATCGGTGGTGTGCCAACTGCCGCTCAACTGGTCTTCGTCGATCTTCAACATGCCGGCGCCGAGCGAAAAGTGGTGACCGAAAATCTCGTCCGACCAAGGCCGCGGGTGAATCGCAAGGCCGCCCAACTCAACGGGGCAGTCCGAAAGCGGAGTCCAACAGGTCAACGTGTGGTACGAACCCTGGAAATGGACAAAGTCCTGATGGATCGGGGTCGTGTGCCGGTCCGACTGCGGGAACGACATGCGGGCGACTTTGCTGGGGTGAACGAGAACCTCACCGCCTACGAGTTTCTCCATGGTGGCGATCAACTCAGGTGCGTGCGCCACGGCGTGGAACGAACGAAGTCCATACAAAAGTTGGTACACCTCCAGGTACGGAGGTTCCCCCTCGGCGCAACTCTTCGACCTGTGAACGGGGCGTGCCGCTCAAGGTCCTGGGCTCCTTCAAATTCCCTTCCGCCCGCAATGGCCTTTGCTTGGTTGACCGCAATCTGAATCTGGCCGTGGGTCCACTCGCGCGCAGCATCATATCGCTCGTCGCCAGCGAGAATCGTGAAGGCTTTCCAAGCTGCCGGGCATCCCCTTATGACGAGCCTGTTAAGATGAGTCTTCCAGGGGTGCCACGGAAAATAGCACGTGG
>JAKZUY010000255.1:0-4783 GCA_047516345.1 Dehalococcoidia bacterium
CTTCAGCCCTTCTTTTGCTGCCGTCGAAACGATTGCTTCCGGAGTAGCGCTCGCATCCTTCACGTCGTGACTTCCGGCCACGCTATGTATATGCAGATCGGCGCGAACGAATCGTGCTCCTCGGGGCAAGCGTGTTATTGCCGAGCGGTCCATGTCCCACAGTGTAGCACCCGCGCCGAGGACCGGGTGAGCAGGTCGGACATCGGGAAGGCGCTCGACCGCCTCATGCGCGGTCACTCGGCTCTCGATGCCGGCGGCCGTCGCGGCGGCGGTGAACCGCAGTCCAATCATCTGCGCCGACAACGGCACCAACCGGTCACCCGGTTCTGAACTCGTCGCGGTTCGTAGCGTCCGGATGGCCCGCGCGACGCCGTCCTTCACGTACCGCACGTCGTGAGGAGTGCGGGGTTGGCAGCCCGCTGCGGAGGGGTCGATCTCGGCCGGTGGGCCGTACTACCCGAACGGGAAGGTCGTAGCCGGTGGCCATCGCGGAATCGAGCATGCGCCGGGAGCCCATAAACTCGAGTGATTCCGACGGAATCCTGCTCAGAGGTATCGTGCGACGGCACCGCGCTCCGCAGTTGCTCCGGCGGAGTAGTGCGCCACCATCCGTGACGTCTTCCAGCAGCCGCGTGAAGGGCCGGGACGCGCCGAACGGCATATCGGTCCCGAGCCCTCACCGGAGGCGGGCGAGGGTTACCCCTTCCAAAGACTCTTCGCCCCTAACGGTGAGCATAACGTTATCGCCCACGCCAACGAACTCAAGGTGGCCCTTGGCAAGAAGTTCCCGAAAGGCACTGCGGTATCGAGCGGCCTTCTCTTTATCGGGCGCATCACTGAGAGAGTTATCGTATATGCGATTGGGGGAGGCAACGAAGAGGTTGTCGGCGGAGACCAAGATGGCAATGTGTTCTTCGGTGAGCTGGTCAATCGCAGCGTTGCTGTTTACAGCCTGAATGCCAAAGGACAACATTACGCCTAACACCACAAAGAAGAGCCTGCCGCTCCAAGCGAGTTCCCGCGTTCTCGGCACTTCGTCAATTTTTGCTGCGAAGAACTCCTTGATGCTCCCCCTGTTGACTACAAGTGTGACGGCCAGTCCTAGCACGGCTGCCAGCGCCAGTGCCCATTGGGTATGCTTCCATACTCGGGTCACCTCCAGGGAGAGCGTAGCACAAGAAAGAACGTGAATCACACCAGGAGTCTGCGCCGCAAGAAGATTCGCCGGACGAGATTAGCCGTCGGTTCACGACCTGACGCACCACGTCGGGACGACTTCGCCAGCCGGCGGGCGGGGTGAATTCCCGGCCGCCCGCATAGCATCCGGGTTCCCGATGCTGCCACTGCTTCCGAGGTTCGCACCGAGGTGGCAGGAGCAATACCCGTCACGGTCGCCCCGACGGCGTTGGCGAACCGCAGACGCCGCGCGTGGACCCACTGAGATCGGATCGCCTTGGCCGAATTCGGCCTCACCGACGACCATCCCCGTCCATCGCCCGGCCACCTGAGCGCCGTGGTAGCATGAATCCGTGTTTGACGGCTCTCTTCCCCGCGAGCTTCCCCGCGAGTTGACCGACGCTGGCTCGACCTCCACGCACCCGCCACTGAACTGGACGCCGTAGGACATCGCGTGTCTAGAGCGAAAGCGACCGTTCGTCAACTTGCCGCCGAAGCCGGGGCGTCGCCAGAGGACGCGATGGCTTCCCTGAAGTCGGCCGGCATTTCCGTGACGCATCCGCATGACGCTGTGCCTCGGGGCCGCTTGGCTGGCGCCCGTGCAGCATTGGGGCTCATCAGGCAGATTCCCGATCTTCGAAGTGTCTCGTACCTAGCGTTGCGGGCCGGAATGCCGGAAGACGACGCTCGAAGTCGCCTTCTCAACGTGGGTGTTTTGGCGAAGCGACATCTCAAGAGGGTGGCCCCCGGACGAATGCGGCACGCCGAAGATGCCTTAGGCCTCATCAGGCCAACAGAGACAGTACCGGAACAGCAGCCCACCGCGCCTGCACCTACCGCCGCCCGCGAGGACCAGACCGCTAAGCCCGAACGAAAGCGGCGGCGTGAACCACGCCCAACGATCACGATCATTGGCAAGGAACAACAACTCGACCATTTGACGCCGGATGACATCACCAAGATCCATTGGGTACTGGTGAACGACTTCAAACAATCTAGGGATCCGATAGATCCGCCAGGTGTACGCAACCAGGGCCTACTGGAGTCAGCGGCACATCGTCCAAGGACCTCTTTGGGGTTGATAGACAAGTACCCGACCGTGGCGATGGCTAGCGCAGCTTTGCTTCACTCTATCGTTCTCAATCACGCGTTTCACAATGGAAACAAGAGGACGGCGCTGGTGTCGACCCTGGTCTTTGCGGACAGGAACGGCTACCGGGTCGATGCGACGGAGGAAGAACTGTACTACCTGTTGCTCAAGGTGGCATCACACGGCCTTCAAGATCCGCCGGGAAAGGCCGTGCAGGGCAGCGATGCGGAGATGCTCTGCATCGCGAAATGGCTTCTCGGGACGTTGCGCAGCGTCCAGAAGCAGGAACGCTCCCAGAAGTGGAATAAGTTCCGCCAGATACTCAACGGCTATGGTTGCGACTTAAATGTGCTTCCTGGTAACAAAATGAACATAGCCCGGGTCGTTGGTGGTGTGCCGCTGCGGACACAAGTGGGCCACAGGAGCGAGGGCACGGAGGTTGAAATCAATACGGTGAAGAAGGTCAGACGAGACCTCAACTTGGACGAAGAACACGGATACCCTTCAGACATATTCTATCGACAGGACACCAAGATACCAGGATTTATCAACGAGTACAGAACGCTCTTGCGGCGGCTGGCGAAGGTCTAGCTTGGCTAGTGTCACTACTTGGCCCACATCTTCAGCACCACAGCAGTATCTGGGGATGTGTGGAGCCCGGTGGCGAGGGCGTCGTGAACAGCTTCACCAATGGACGGCGGTAGAACAAAGTTGAGCTGGAGAACCCGTAACATCCGGTGCAGGCTCCAGCCCAGCCGCAGGACGAACCTTCAGGTAGGCCAGCAGCAGGTACATGCACGTCGCCACCCACAGTTGCGACAATACCGCGTTCTTCGACCTGCCCACGAACGGACGGCGAGCCAGGCGGCGAGCTGGCCGAGAGCCGAGGCGTAGACGCGGCGCGTGTGCGCCGAGGCGGACCGCGCGATGAGCTCGGCCGCGGCGCCGGCGCGGTGCGTGACCGAGAGCGCGCCGGCTGCGTCGCGGCGGGCGGACAGCGTCCTGCATGATAGATGTTCAATTCGGTTGGGATCTCCGGCGATCCGCCGGTACCCGGCGAGCACCCGGGCGCTCCGCTCGCCGGCCGGGCTCGGCTGGTCAGCGAGCTTCGCGCGGAAGCACGCCGCGGCGACCGCCATCGAGACGCTCGAGGAAGCGCGCCCGGCGTCGTGCAGTTCGGCGAGGTACGCCGCGAAGGGCCACGTCGTCGAGCTCGCGGCCGTCGAGCCAGGCGTCGAGCCGTCGTAGCGCGCCGGCGTAGGCCCGTCGGGTGTTCGGGCTGACGGAGGCCTCGACCAGGCGGCGCGCGGTTGGCGTCGGGCGGCCGATCACGGCCTCTGCGGGGTCGATCCTGGCGGGCGAATCATTCATGTTAAGAGCAATTATCGGTAATCCTTTCTATTGCGATTTTTGACCGGTAATTCTCGTCAGCGCCGCCCCATCCGGCGGACGCTAAAAAGCGGGATGACCCAGCGGAAAATCGAGTATTGGGTGATTCCTCCGCAGGCCGATGCCGAGTTCGTGGCGCACATGGAACAGGTCTTGGACACCTATGCGCAACCGTACGATCCGGCTTGCCCTGTCGTGTGCAATGGATGAGCAGCCGGTGCAACTGGTCAAGGAAACTCGCCCTCCGATTGCCGCCACGAAGGAGCGGCCCCGTCGCGTCGACTACGAATACGAACGGGCTGGCACGGCCTCGGTCTTCCTGTTCAGCGAACCCGCTGGCGGGGCCAACCAGGTCGTCAAGGCGCGCATCGCGAAGCAGCTCAGGGACGTGATCGAAGTGTACGTCCGTGAGCAGGTTCCGTTCGGACCAGGTTGGTGGGAGATCCTGCGTGGCCACTCGCTAAATGAAGACGCGTGATCTATGCTACGCGGTCATGGTCACCAAACCCGAATACCAGCATCCCCGGGACCCTACGGTCCATCCGAAGACAGCGATGCGCATCAGTGACATTGTGGCGTACACGGCTCGGTACATCATCCCGGACTTGCCGGGCCGTAGCGGTGCCGCTTACGAGTGTTTCGTCGTTTGTCAGGACTGCGCCGAAGCCCATCACCAAGCGAATTACCGCCCTTCCGTTGAATTGCATCCCCCGTCTGAGACCTGTCCGCTATGCATGGTTCCATGGGCACCCGGTACTGTCGTTCCCACCGCCCAGACTCCTATTATGGTGTTCCGACCACCGTCGGCACTTGGGGCTGCGACGGAAGGGGTCCCACTTCTCGGTGGCACTCTCGGCGCTCCGCCGGGTGCCTTCGATCGAGATCGCAAACGTGAGGCTGGCTATGTGTTTGATACAATCTGTCACGCTTGCCTGCTTGCCGATGAACGGCGCCGCCTTGGAGACCCACGGTACCGGTGCTCTGTCTCAACGGGTGGCGACACTAACGCCTGTCCGTTCTGCCATCTGCCGTGGCAGCTGTAAACGTCTTCGCGCATCGCGGAGTGAACGGAGACGGTGTTGACTGTCATGATCATCCCTGCGGCCGTCCCGACACCCGCCGCTCGAC
>JAKZUY010000256.1:0-3795 GCA_047516345.1 Dehalococcoidia bacterium
GCCGACCCTGGGCGCCGACATCGCGGTGCTGGGCGACTTCGCCACCGCAGCCGCGTTGACGGTCATGCGCTACGAGCACCAGTTCTCCCGCGCCCTCGCCGACCCGAGCGCGCTGTCCCAGCTCTGCGTGGCCACCGCCTCAGTGGAGCCCGCCCGCTCGGACGCTCTCAACGTGTTGGAGTCCTATCTCGCGGCCGAGGCCCGGCGCGCCGAGCCAGCCACCTACCCCGATGAGGTGTGGGTCCTGGCGATGAGCCCAACATCGGCGGTCTCCGTGGCCTGCGTCATGCCCGGCTATCCCGCAGTGGTCGGAGCTGACGGAGAGTCGATAGAACCCGCACAGGCCCCGGCCCGCCTGCAGGCCTACCTGCTGTCGGTCTCGCGCGGCCTCGAGGACCAGGTCACTGACATCGCCTACCGGGTGTCGAACGCCGCCCACCAGCCGGCCGGGGACTGCTCCGAGTTGTCCGACTGGGCCGCTGAATGGGACGGCCACGTCCAGACCTGGATAGCCGAAGGCCAGATCTGGGAGCCATTGGGCACAATCCTCACCGCTGACGCAATCTGCGACTCGCCCCCGCCCGACGGCCCCGACGAATGCCCCCAGGACTGGCCCCAGTGACCGCCCGCCCTACCCCGGTACGCCCCAAACGCCGACTGATCAAGCCGCTAGTGGGCGTGATTCTCACGCTGATGGGCGTATTCGCTCCCGTTGAATCTGTAGACCTGCCCGGACCCCTTGACGACCTCACCAAGGGCTCCCACGCGAACGCGCAGACTCCCCCACCGCCCGACTGGGTTCCCGGCAATGCGGCTAGTTGCCCAACCGCGCCCGTGATGTGGGACGAGCAGGGAGCGAACTGCATCCTGGAAACGCACGCGTGCCCTGAGAGCCCGCTCACTGGAACTCTTATGAGGCTGTCGGCCGCGCCTAGCGGCCTCCAGAGCCAACTCGACCCCAACTTGGACATCGAGTATGCCGTGTTGGCGGGACTGGTGCGATACCCGGAATTCTGCGAGGAGCGGATCCCCTCCAGCGACGCCCTGCATGCACAGTGCACGGCCTCCACCGGGTATGCGGTCCTCGAATACGACGATCAGGACTCTGACGGCGTGGCGGGATGCCGGCTCGTCTACCCGGTCACGTGCGCTGCTGGGATGCATCAGATCGGTGCCAGGACCTGCCGAGCCGTGCAGCGACGAACATGGACGTGCCGCACCGGATATGCACCTCGGAACGAGTTCAACGAATGCTACCTGATTCGATACACCATCAACCCGGTGCATCCTGCCTGCGGCACCGGCGCGCCGGAACTCACGGTGATCAGCTGCGTTGACTATGTCGGAACCGACTTCCTCAGTACACCCAGCACAGTGGATTGCAGGATCGACTATGACGCCGGAACCGCCTTGCAGTTGGCGACCAACAGTCGATCCGGCACCTCAAGCGACCACTGGTGCGAATTCGAGGCCGCGTTCTTGAAGGTCGAGTGCCACGGCCTGACCCCTCCCCCAGGCGACTGCGCGACCGACACCGCGCTTTGCCTCAAGCGCATTACCGTCACCGGCGGCTGCAGCCTGATCGCTGAAACCATCCGCTGCCGGCAGCACCAGTGGGACTTCTCCCAGGGAACCGCGACACAACAACAGGTCCAAGACCAAGGGTGCGAGCCCTGCGCTCCGCTGCCCTTCGAACCCGTGCCTGCCCATTGTCCCGCCGAACTCAGCACGGACGCCCCATCCGGTCTTGGCACCGCATGGCTGGCCCGCTATCGCGAGAGGCTGCTAGAGGAGAAAATAGACATCGCGATAGGCCACTCTGCCTGCAGTGGCTTCGCGAACGGGAGAGCACCCAGCCAACGCTGCCTCGACGCCCCCACGTGTGCTGACCCTCCCCGCGGCAGGCTCGACTGGCACAGCAGCCACTTCTCACAACTGGCAGTGATCAACGCGCCGGTCATCCTGAGCTTCGAAGACATCGGCACTCGCCGCGGGAGATTCTATTCGATACGCATGTATAGGGGAGACGTATCGGTGACCGATGGCTTCCGATCATTCGACTACCACACGGACTCCACCGGGTTCTCGGACCAGCGAGTGCGCACATTCAGTGAACCGGATCCCTCCACGAGCTACTCGTACGTGCACGAGATGGTGGATTCAGAGTGTCTCCTGCGCTACGAGCCCTACCTGCGGGTCAGGCTCGAGGAATTGTGGCCCGACGACCCTGACCATCGCACTGCGATCACACAGTTGTTCGGCAACGACGCCCTGGCCTGGTGGAACGATCTTGCCGCGATACCCGGCGCACAGCAGCGACGTACAGAAGCACGCGGGCTCAACTACTGGGGCACATTGCTAACAACCGCCGAGCAGGACCAGGAACGGCAAGACCGTTCCGCCAGGTTCACTGAAGAGATCGACTGCAACAGTTTGGTACCGAGATGGTGCCGATGGACACCACGACACCCTGGATTCTATAGAATTCAGGGTATAGGCGCTTGGGTCCTAGCCCGCACCAGATACAGAGAGTTCGGCATCACCATCCTCTCAGGCCTGCACGACGACATCCGCACGAGTCTGTCAAGCCAGTCCAAGCGCGACCAGGTCAGACAATGGCTCAACCGGAGGGGTCTCACACCAGAACAGGTCGGCCTCAGGGCCGACCTGATGGGTCCGCTAGAACTGCCCCCCGCGGCGGATCCGGCCGGATGGCTCTTCCCGACGCCGCCGCCAGGCATGGACTTGGAGGACTGGGCGCAGACCACCGCGGGCGAGGTCGCGCTCAACGAGTGGCTGTACTCCGAGGCCGCTGCGCGCACCCCGTGTGTGTCCCTAGACCTAAGGGTCCTTTGCGGAGGAACCCACAACGTCGGCAACTACACCGAGACGGAGCCCATCGGCATGATGGTCCACGAGATGCGGGTTAGCACAGTCACGCCAGGTACCTGAGTTCCGCACACCAGCCTGGTACCTCTAGGGAGGCCTGTACTGACGGTCGAAGTCCGATCATCTGGCAGCAAGCCACGCTCCCTCAAAGCAACCTCACGGGTCGGGCCAGATGCTGGCTCCGGTTGCCAGGCGGTCGTGCAGGATGGCGGCGAGGCGGGCTCGGTGATAGCGGGCGTCACCGAAGGACACCTGGTCGAGCTGGGCCCGCTTGAGGTAGAGGTGCACATCGGCCTCCCATGTGAAGCCGATCCCGCCGTGGACCTGCAGCGCCTACTCGGCCACCCGCACCGCGGCAACCCTTGATCACTTGGCCAGGTAGTCGGTGGTGTCCTGAACTAGATCGAAGTGCTCGCGGCTGAGGTGATGGCTCCAGATGCGCCGACCGGGTACGCGCAGAGCGGTGAAGCCGGTGGCAGGCCCGGACCATGAGGCAGTCTCGACACGCTTGCCAGTTCGCAAGGCCTCCTCCAACGCCGGGACCAGATCGGTGTCAGCCGATGCCACCACGGCAGTGTCGAATTCGTCCATGTACGCGCCTCGCACCACGTCGACCGCAAGCAGCACGTCGATGCCTTTCTCCTCGGCGCGCCACGTTCGGCCACCCGGCTGATCCATCCGTCGGTAGCGCAGCGGTATCGTCTTCACGGTCAGTGACGGGTCGGCGCGCCATCGGCGTGCCTGCCGTCCGAACGCGGTCAGCAGCTTCGGGTGACTCATGCGCCCTGGCTCACCTCGATAGACGCTGGTCGACGACAGGATTCGCTCGGGGTTGACGGCGCGTCCTAGGCCTGTGAGGAGTCGCGCCAAGGCGGCTGGATCGACATGACCGAAGCTCGGAGAGTC
>JAKZUY010000257.1:0-4454 GCA_047516345.1 Dehalococcoidia bacterium
GTGGTGGCGGCAGTAGTCCTGGCCGGCGATGCGGTACAGGCTCTTCACGTAGACGGTGTGGGGTGTGCGGACGGGCGGCTCCAGTTCGGCGCCGCAGGCAACGCAGCTGGGCATGGTTCTCACCTCCGGGTGTTTTGTGGCCTTACCGGAATTGTAGTGAAACCACCCCGTGACTCGTTTGTGCTTTCCCCGGGCGGGTGTCGGGACGGCGCCGGCGTTGCGGTCGCGGCTGGTGGTGCAGTTACGGAAGGCCACGCCCGCTCCCGCGAGGCGTACGTGCGGGCGATCCGACGCCTGTCTCGGTTTTGCGGCCGGCGAAAGGCCGGAAAGCAGGCCTGTTCGCCGCGCGATAATTACGTTCTCGAACGCGCTGCTGTACGTAATGGATGTTGGGCGAACCAAATCTAGTATCGATTAGCAGTTTTGGCGTATGGACCTCAACGGTCTAATCGCCCAAAACCAAGTCATTCCATTTAGGAATCTCCCCCGCTGTCAAGACAGAATTTACCCCGTACCAGCAAAGTTTTTCGGCGCGCTCGATAAACTCCTTGGAATTGAACGAAGGCTTAGCCCGAATCCACCGAAGCGAGACGTCCCCGTCGTTGACACCAGGGATGATGGGTAAGGGAAGGCGAACAGGCCAGGCCAGATCCCAATAGGTGGGGATGAGGGCGGCGTGAGGGCAGCCACACCGGCACTATGATGGCGGTCGTGCGGCCATGGCGGGCGGAATTCGACAGGCGGTAGGCAGGAAGTGCCCCTCGCGGACCGAGTTGGTGCGAGTTGGCGGGGACGATGGGTTGGCCGGCTGGCGGGTCAGTGGCAGACGGGCTGCCGTCAGGCAGGAAATGGCAGGGAACGCAATCGTGCCAGGGCGTCACTGAACTCGGCTTCCCAGGGCCAACGCTGTGGCAGATGCAAAGTGAGGCGGCGCGCCGAGCGGGTGAGCCGTCCGTCGAGGGGGAAGAAGCGCCGTCGCAGGGTTATCCCAGAAGCGCAGGAGCGCCTTCTTGCCGCTTCACGACACTGACCCAACGCCCTCCTTCGGTGGATTCGGGCTAAGGCACCACAGCCGGATAAATATCGGCTTGTGTAATCAGATCTACCAAGGCGGTAGCCACCATCACCTCGTCGGCGTAATCGTCAGGTAAGCCAAACACCGAAGAATGTGAGGGGTAAGACGGACTTGGGGTGTAGATGACGCTGATCTCGCAGCCTTCCTCCAACGTGAGGGCTTTGGCCGCAGCCACAGCCAAGACCACAAATCTTCCGTTTGGCTTGAGACTAAAACCCGCGTCTCTGGCTTCGCACCGAATGCAACCTACCGCACCCTCCCTATCTTGGCCGAGAAAGAACTGTAGACGTTTGACTGAAAGATCACTTTCGTTGGGACTTCGTATGAACGCCCCGACTTTCGGGGCGGCGGCCTCTAGGTCATAACGGTCGGGAGAGCAATATCTCGCGATTTCATCTTCGTCTAGAAGCGGGTCGCCCTCAACCAGGTCAGTTGCGAAGAGGCACAAGATGTCCGTATTCCCTCAAAATATCCTGTGCCCGAACCCGCTTGCTGATACGCAATCTTTCTTGGCCGGGACTCTCGTTGGCGCGAGCGGTCAAAAGGACTACGCCGTAGCCCAGAAAGCTCATCACGAGGAGTCCGTGGCCCGGTAGCCGCCACTGGGCGTGCATCACTCCATAACCGTCGGGACCAATTGAAGGATCAGCGAAACCCCCGTGTTCTACCAAAAACCGGGCCATATCGTTCAGAGAGACCATGCTGATCGTGATCTCGTCGGGGTCCTCCTCTGCCTCCTGCAACATCGTGACCAGTTTGTCCGCAAGAATCGGCCGTCCGTTTGCACGCAAGAACCGGGCCGTTTCCCAGTTGGTATTAGGGAATTCAACCTCGGCCTCCCCGAAATCCACGAGGATTAGGGCGTCCTTTTCCTCGCCATATTGGAGCATCTTGACAGTGCAAGCGGTCGGCACGGTGGGTACACGCACCACATAACGCCGGTTCCTCGGTGTGACCAGCTGCGGGTCAGCGAGTTGGGTACCGCTTACCGGTTGACTTGGGATCGCCGAAGTTCTTTGGTCAGTCGTACTGTAGAACACCGGAATGCGCAAGCATTCAAAGCCGATGTCCTCGCCTCTGAACAATGTTGGCGTGGTGGCCGCTGTCGTCATGGGATGTCTCCTTGGGTTGCGATCTCCCGGGCGAGGACCACGAATTCGTTGTACAAATCTGGCACACTTGCGACGGCAAATGCGTTACTACTAGGGGTCGTATTGATGTCGAGAGTAAGTTTGCTGACCAGGACCCGTTGCGTCTCGAGGATAGGTGACCGCGTAGGCCCCACTGTGAAGGTAGTACCTTGGATTTCATCTAGTTGCCATTTCGCTAGGCGGTTGATTTGTACGTTAGGGGAGGTAATGGATGTTCGACGCCTGTTAATTTGAAATGCGAAGTCGGGTCCTCCTTGGTTTTCTAGGTCCAAGCGTGGGAGATATTTCGAAAGCTGCTTCAATCCGTTTAATAGGTCCGGGGCGTGCCGCGTCAATACGCCTCCCAGAGCCAATCTACCCACCGGGCCACACTCGGTAATAGTGGGATATAACGCCCTCCCCAATAGATGTATGGCCTGACCCACTGCCATCAGGGCGGGTAAACCTCTCTGATCACTACTATGGTCTGGGCCAGGGAGAAGGTTCCAATCCAGTCGCCCGCGTTGGATGACCAAGAGGAGCGTATCACCGTCCACAACACCCTGCTCTTGAATGATGCCTTCGCGCGCCCGCGTGTCCGAGCTTTCGGGAGGGATCCCCATAACCTGTTCCCACAAACCCGGACGGGCGTGTTCCCCCGAATGAAAGACACTCACTCGAAGACTTTCAATATGCCATTCGCCGAAGCCAGCAGCAGGCACGGCATCGCTCATTTGGTGCATGGGACGGGCGCCAGTGTGAAATTGGGTGCTACCCCGTTATCTCCGATATCCAGCTGGTTCTGTCGCGTCACCGTTATTATCTCCCCGTATGCAACAGCGTTATAGCAGAAGCTTGTTGCGAGGATCGGACCTTGTAGAGCGAGGTCCATCCTTCAACTCATTCTACCAGCAAAAGGATACCACCCTTAGATTTATCTGGAGGCTGCGAGTTCGACAAGATGACAGTCGGACATCCTATGCTTGTCATGTTTCACCGACTTTGACCCGGTAAACCGCGACAATTTCACAGTCTTTGATCGTCCGTTAACCCCTTTCCCCGTTTTCTGACGGACCGGTATATTCGCACACGGTTGGCGTACAGCCTCGGCTGATTGAGCACACTGCCGGCGGGGCGCGTCCGAAAAACTGGCGGTTAATGGACAAACTACGCTACGGATACTGCCGCGTCAGCCGCGCGGCCGACGACGGTGCCAGCAACCTGGACACCCTGCAACAGGCGCTGGAAGCAGTCGGCATCAGGCCCGAGTTGATCTACCGCGACTTTGCGTCAGGTGGAAACCTGGACCGGGAAGGTTGGAACGCCTTCTTTGAGACCGTTCGACCCGGCGACACAATCACCGTTAGCCACTTGGACCGTATCGGCCGCAACTTGGTCGAGGGGTTGTAGGCAATCGAACGACTGACCGAGCGGGATGTCGGTATCGCAGCGTTGGATGCTGGCATTCGCTGAGTGGGTACGTGAGACCATTCGGGAGCGTTCGATAGCTGGTCAGCACCGCGGTCGGGAGGCGGGAAAGGCCCGGCCGGCACGAAGCCCCGACGGAGTCAGCCAAGGTTCACATACGGCTGTTGCACCAACAGGGTCGTTCCGCCACGACGCTTGCCAAGGATTGCCACGTTGCGCGTTCTACTACAAGGCCATCGCGGGGATTTAATCCCGTAGCGGCGGGCACAGATCAACTCGGCCCGTAACGGCAGGTTGAACACTCATAGCAATGCCTGGTGCCGCAGGGTTCACAATGATCGATGTCGTCGGGAACTACTTTATTGCCGCAAGTGCGGCAAACGCACTTGTGCGCTTCCGCATCATTATGGAATATCCCACAGTTGCCGCAGAATCTGATCTTGGCCATAACGCTCGTTTTCCACGGGACCTGATCTCGGCGGTCCACTCCCCTTCTGCTCGTGCCGGCGTACATTCTCACCACTTTGTTTTTACTCGCAACCTTTCTCCCGGGGTAATCGTTGCAAAACGCGTCTTTTGTGGTTGACCCGGTGGGCGCGTCCCGTGCCCACCGCGGCGGTTGCCTTGGATTGGCGTGTAACACTTTGGGGGATTGTGTTATGCAGCTGATTTTCCGACTGACCTAGATCAGCCGGGATCATCGCCTCACGTCGGCGCTCTCGGATCGCTCCTGTCCCGCCGGTTCATTCACACTCATCGCCGGTAAACAACGCTCGGTCGGACCGATTGCTCCTAGACATAGTCCCGACCAAGTGCCCGTT
>JAKZUY010000258.1:0-6986 GCA_047516345.1 Dehalococcoidia bacterium
CCCACCGGATCGTGCATGAGGTCGACGTCGGGTCCCACGGCATCTCTGACCGCGCGGAACCACTCGATGTTGTCGCCGGGCTCCTGGACGAAGTGGTCCTTCAAGGCGGGGAACCCCATCCCGACGGCCATCTCGGAGTCCTCGACGGCCTTTTCCTTCGAGTCTCCGCGGATGTTGTAGTAGGCGGGCGCCCGTTCCCGGACGCGGCCCATCAACGAGCAGACCGGCATACCGGCGGCCTTTCCGGCGATGTCCCACAGGCAATTGTCGAAGGCCCCGAACCATCCGTACGGTGCGAATGCCTGGCGCGTCGCATGCTTCATCTTCTGGAACAGCCGCTCGCGGTCCAGCGGGTCCTCGCCCAAGGCGAGTATGCGGAGTTGCTCCAACGTCGGGACCGGCATGGTCATGTACCGGCCGTCGCCGACCGGGCACACACCTTCCAGACCCTCGTCCGTGCGGACGTGGAGCACGTGCATGTGGCTTTGCTTCGGCGGACGCGGCTGGTGCCTCCACCGGCGGTGTCCCGCGCGTCCTGACTCGACGAGGTCGAACGGCGTGATGACGCCGGTCATCTCAAATACGGAGATTTTTATTTCGGTGATTTTCATGATGGTTCCGGGGATTGTGCCAGACGGCGTGTCGTACAGGGCGGCCATTGTAAGCGGGATCCAAGGCCGCGGAGCAAGTTCCCCAGCCGTTCCATTAACATATCGGCGCAAACCGTCGCCCTAAAACGCGGCAATCAGGGAACAGGCTCCATGTGGCTAGATGAACTTAACGACCTCGTCGTCGAACTCAGCACGAAGATCGACCAACACCGCGAGATACTCCGAAAAAGCGAGTCGACAACTAGGTACTGCCTGATCGATCCGCTACTCACCGCGCTTGGTTGGGATCTTTCGGACCCTGCGCAAGTGCTCACCGAGTACAACTCAGGCAACGGCAGGGCCGACTACGCCATGGTGCCAGGAAACGGCCCGCCCAGCCTTGTAATTGAGGCTAAAGCCCTGCATAAACCCACCGAAAATGCGATCGATCAGATCAGATATTGTATTCAGGATGGCATCAAGTATTTCGTCGTTACGAACGGTGACGAGTGGGAGGTGTACGAGACTCACAGGCCGGTCCCAATGCAGGAGAAACGCGTCACGGCGTTCAAGATCACCGATATGAGCCAAAGCACCGTAATGGGAATGCTCTGGCTGTGGCGCGGGAACTTCAAGAGCGGCGATCCGGTGCCACCCCCACCCCCACCACCTGAGGAGGACGAGCCACCGCCTCCACCGCCCCTGGGCACCCCTTTGAGTGAGTTGACTGATGTCACTGGACATGAGCCCCCGCAGACAATCGCGTTTCCTGATGGAAGTACAAAATCCGTGGGCAAGTGGAACCGAGTTCAAATCGCAACGGTTGAGTGGTTGGTCGAAACGGGCCGATTGAGCGAGGCTAGATGCCCACTGACCAACCCTCACGGGACCCATCTTGTCCATACATCTCCCGACACAAAAGACGGAAAGCAATTCACAGGGCCCGTGGCAATAAAACAATTGTGGATAGCGACAGGTCTAAGCGCGAACGGTCAAGTCAGGCGCACAACGGACATTCTCAACGCAATAGGAGTGAATCCTTCCACAGTCTTCGTATCCTCCTGATCCCGGCTTGCCGAGTTACACCTAACGCGGTGTTCGCGGCGATGGCAGAGGCGAAGCCGTTCGCCTAACCTTTGCCCAATGCACCGTACCCGGGCACGAACCAGTCACGGAGTCGCTAACCGATGGTCACCGTCGCAAGGCCAAACAAAGACGCCATGATCAGGGCGCTCGACATCTACCGCGACGCCATGCGCCCGTTCATCGTGATCAACCTGGGGCGCCAGCGCGGCAGTTCCGTACCTGACGACCTCCGCCACCGGATGATCGAGGCCGTCAGGAAGGGCCACAAGGCCCACGACGCCATAGATATCGGCGACTTCCCGCATCTCGTAAGCAGCAACTGGCAGGGCATCTTCAACAAGTCCATGCAGAGCTCCGACCGCAGCAGACTGTTCCTGATTCGGGACGCCCGAAACGACGCCAGCCACCCCGGCAGCGGCGACCTGGAACGCGATTCGGTAACCGCACGGCTCACTGACATCGCCGACATACTGCGCAACATCGGCGCGCCGGAAGAGGCCAAAGCGGTCCAGAGCATCAGAGACGGACTGTTCGGCGCGACCGGCGCAACTGTGGCGAGTGAGACGCCTGAGCCAGTCGCGGCCGCGGTTGGCGCGGGGACCAGGTCGGTGGGCAGCAGAGTGAGGCCCAAGGCTCAGACGATAACGACGCCCGTGCTCGACGACGTTGCCTCTGTGTCGGCCAGCGTTCCCTTGAACGAATTGAACCCCGGATCCGGTCAGACGCCCCCACGACTCATGACGTTTCCGAACGGAGCGAGAAAACCGCTCGGATCCTGGTACGACCTACAGGTCGCGGTGGTCGCATGGCTAGCCGAGACAGGCAGGTTGACCGAGGACATGTGCCCTTTGACCACGTACCGCGGCGCTCACCTCGTCAACACCTTTCCGGTCAAACAAAACGGCCGGCCATTCGACCAGGCCAAACAGATAGGGAACTACTGGATCGACTCGTTCCCGAACGCGTACGATCATGCCCGGTTCACCAGGATCATCCTGCGGCGTTGCGCCGTAGACCCCACCACCGTCTTCGTATCCTGATCAACGAGGAGGGGGTCTTGGACTCCCACCTCTGGCCTGACGCCGTCGCTGTGGTCCGGAACTACCGCCGGCAGCGCGTCCGCTGCCGCTTGTGCTTTTACTTCTTCCGCGGAAAGCGAATAGCGCGGCGATCAATAGGAATACCGCCGCAGGGGCGTACATGGCCGTAATGAGATACACCCCGGCGGCGGCGGACAGAAACAATACGGCTGCCGACGCTCTTGGATAGCCGAGTGCGAGAATTGCCCCGCCTACAGCGACAACTGACGCAAATACCGCCAGCATTCCCCGCCAGACAGCTACGCTGGATTCATCAGAGCCGAACGTAGCCCCAAATTCCCCCAACTCAAGGACGGCCGCGCCGCCCAATACAGCAACGGCCGCGCCCCCCACAAAGCCGACTATGGCGCCTAGCAGGCCGAGGATAAATGCAATTATTCTCATTCGACGCTCTCAGTCAGGTCCGCTACCCCTCACGTCGCCAGCGAAGATAGGGCCGGCGAGCCGCGGTGGCCTCGTCCAGCCGTGTATTCGGCAGGTCGTGCGGGGCGTCGTGTAACAACGACGGGTCTTCGTCGATCTCTTCGTCGATTCGGCGCATCACCTCTACCAGACGGTCCAGCGTCTCCTTCGACTCCGTCTCGGTCGGCTCAATCATGAGCGCTTCATCGACGATGAGCGGGAAGTACATTGTGGGTGCGTGTATGCCGTAGTCGAGCAGCCGTTTGGCGATGTCGAGGGCCCCTACGCCGCGGGCCTTTTGGCGGCGGGCGCTAAGGACCGTCTCGTGCATGCAGTAACGGTCGGCTGCAAGGTCGAACCGGTCGCGCAGTCCGGCCTGGACGTAGTTGGCGTTGATGATTGCGTTTTCTGCGACATCGCGCAGCCCGCCTCTACCAAGTGAGCGCATGTAGGTGTAGGCGCGCACCAAAATGGAGAACGAGCCGTGGAAGCCGTTGATCTTGCCGATACTCTTGTCGGGCCGCGCAAGCCGGTAAGCCCCGTCGGAAAGGCTAACGACGGGCGCCGGAAGGAACTCCGCGAGCTCTTCCGTGACCATCACAGGGCCCGCGCCCGGCCCGCCGCCGCCGTGGGGCGTCGAAAAGGTCTTGTGCAGGTTCGAGTGGCAGATGTCGAACCCGAGGTCGCCCAGCTTCGCCAGGCCCAGGAGGGCGTTCAGGTTGGCCCCGTCTGCGTACACCAGACCGCCCGCTTCGTGCACAGCGGCCGTAAGATCGAGGACGTTCGGGTTGAACAGGCCGAGCGTGTTCGGCAGCGTCAGCATGAACACCGCGGTCCGCTCATCGCACGCCGCGGCGAGTGACGCCAGGTCCAGGTTCCCCTGCTCATCGGACGGCACGGTGATGACATCCAGCCCGGCCATAGCCGCCGACGCAGGGTTCGTCCCGTGCGCGCTGTCGGGTATCAGCGCCACAGTCCTTTCAGTCTCCCCGCGGCTGTCGAACCATGCCCTGGCGATTAGCAGACCGGCATACTCGCCCTGCGCTCCGGCAAGGGGCGTTAGCCCGACGCCCGGCAGGCCCGTAACTTCGCCGAGCATCTCTTGTAGCTCGTACATGAGTCGCAGCGCGCCCTGCGCCGTCTCGTCCGGCTGGGCGGGGTGTATCTGGCTGAATCCAGGCAACGACGCCACCTCGTCGTTCAACTTCGGGTTGTACTTCATGGTGCACGACCCGAGCGGGTAGAAGTTGGTGTCGATCGAGAAGTTGAGCTGGCTCAGCAGCGTGAAGTACCTGACAAGTTCGAGTTGCGACACCTCGGGCAGTTCGAGATCGTCCCTGAGCAGCGACGCGTCGGGCAGATCGGCCGGGGGCACGTCGCTCAGAGGCATCCTTACTGCCGAACGGCCAGGCACGCTGCGGTCCATCAGCAGCCGGCGGTCCGGCGCACGGAGGCCGTTCATGAGAGGTTCTCCGCCTCACCGAGGGCGTTCACGAGCGCGTCGATCTCCTCACGCGTATTCATCTCGGTGACGCAGATCAGCATGCCGTTCGGGATACGGCGGCTCAGGTCGTACCCGCCGATGATCCTGCGTTCCAACAAGAAATGGTTGACGCGGGCGGGCGGAATCGGGCACTGCACGACGAACTCGTGGAAGAAGTCACCCTCGACCGGCAACGAGTAGCCCGGCAGCCGGGCGATCTGTTCGGCGGCGTAGTGGGCCTTCTGATAACACAACTCGGCGACCTGGCGTATGCCGCTCTTGCCCATGGCCGCAACGTACAAGGTTGCCATCAGCGCGATGAGCTGCGTCGACGTGCATATATTCGAAGTGGCGCGCTCGCGGCGGATGTGCTGCTCGCGAGTCTGAAGCGTTAGCGCGAATCCGTGGCGGCCCTTGGTGTCGGTCGTCCGGCCCACGATGCGACCCGGCATCTGCCGGACATGCACCTGCCTGCACGCCAAAAGGCCGACGTACGAGCCGCCGTACGTGAGCGGCACGCCCAGGGGCTGCCCCTCGGCGGTTGTTATATCTGCGCCGAATTCGCCGGGAGGCTTGAACATGCCTAGCGATATGGGATTGGTGTGCACGACCCCAAGCGCGCCGCCGGCATGGGCGGATTCGACCATCGCCCCCACGTCCTCGATAACTCCGTACATGTTGGGCGACTGGGCCATGAGGCAGGCGGCGCCGTCGGGTAGAACGGGCGATGAGGAGTCGATGACGTTGATCTCAAGTCCCTTGTAGCGCGAGTAGGCGTACAGGGTCTCCAGAAGCCGTTCGTCGACCGTGTCAAGTACTGCTATGGAGCTTCTGCGGGTCACGCGGCACGCCATCAGGGCGGCCTCGGCGAACGCGGTGGCCCCGTCGTACATTCCGGCGTTCGCCACCTCCATGCCGGTCAGTTGGCAGACGGCGGTCTGGAACTCGAACCCCACCTGCAGCGTGCCCTGAGCCGCCTCGGGCTGATACGGGGTGTAGGCGGTGACGAACTCGCCGCGGGAGGCGATTGAGCGTGTGACCGCCGGTACGAAGTGGCGGTATGCGCCTGCGCCCAGGAAGCACGCATAATCGCCCGGCGTTGCGTTGCATGCGGCCATGTCCGCCAACTCTGCCGCGAGCGTCTGTTCCGGGGCAGCGTCGGGCAATCGCAACTCCGGAAAGATGTGGCTCGCCGGTATGTCCGCCACCAGTTCGTTAAAGTCCGATACGCCGATCGCATCGAGCATTTCTGCCCGGTCCGCACCGGTATTCGGGATGTACGGATGGGGAGACGCCGCGCTGGCGGCGGGGTTAGCGAACGGGGTCGACATGCAGGGCTATCCGGACTCGGCCAGCAGCGCCTCGTACGCCTCGGCAGTCAGCAGGTTGCCGAGCTCTGCCGGGTCGTCGAGCCGCAATTTTACCAGCCACCCGCCGCCGTAGGGCTCGGTGTTCACCAGTTCCGGATCGTCGACGGCCTCATTGTTCACTTCAGTGATCGTGCCGCCCAACGGTATGAACAGGTCGCTTACGGCTTTCACCGACTCGATCTCGCCGAACTTGGCGAACTGTTCGAACGTCGAGCCCGGAGCGGGCAGGTCGATGTACACGACGTCGCCGAGGGAGTCTTGCGCGAAGTGCGTAACGCCGACGGTTGCCGAGTCGCCTTCCACCAGCACCCATTCGTGCTCTTTGGAGTATTTGAGTCCGGAGGGATTTTGTTCAGACATATTTTTGGCGGATCTCAGAAGGTCAGGCCGTGCGTCGATAGAAAGGCAATGTTACCGTTTCGGCCGCAACTATCCTGCCGCGAATGTCGATTTCGATAGGGGTTGACGGCGCGGCGTACTTTTGGTCAACGTAGCCCATGCCTATATTGGCGTCAAGAGTGGGCGAGTGCGTGCCTGAAGTAACCGTCCCGGCTCTACCGCCGCAGGCCAGAATGGGATGCCCGTGGCGGGCGATGCCCCGGCCGGTCATTCTGAAACCGGTTAGCCGCCTCTCCGGACCGGCATCCCTAATCGCGCGCAGGGCCTCCGCCGCGATGTAGCCCGGCGAATCGAGGTGGACGAACCGTTCGAGACCCGCCTCGTACGGGTTGTTCTTAACGGTCATGTCGTTGCCGTGCAGCAGTAACCCCGCCTCAAGCCGGAGCACGTCTCTGGCGCCGAGGCCGCAAGGCGCAACGCCCGACTCGCTCAGGGTTTGCCACAGATGAGCCGCCCTGTCAGCCGGGGGCATGATCTCGAAGCCGTCTTCGCCCGTGTAACCGGTTCGGGCGATGCGGCACGGAATTCCGGCCACCTCCGCCTCGGCAATGGCGAA
>JAKZUY010000259.1:0-5099 GCA_047516345.1 Dehalococcoidia bacterium
GCGCACCGACCGTACAAACGACTCGGTGTGCCGATAGCCGGACGTGTTGTGATTGCCGGCCTCGATCGCCATGTCCCGCAGTTCCATTATGCGATCCATGGGGGCGACGTCCTTCGGGCACACCTCCACGCACTGGAAGCAGCGCGTGCAGTCCCATATGCCGCCGTGTTCGTCGTTCAACTTCTTGAGGCGTTCGTCGGTCTGGTCGTCTCTGGGGTCGGCGGCAAACCGATAAGCCTTCGCCAACGCGGCCGGTCCGATGAACCGATCATCCACCTCGAGGACCGTGCAGTCCGACACACATGCCCCACACATGATGCAGTTCATCACGCCCAGCAAGTTGGACATCGAATCGCTGGAGGCGATGAACTCTCCCTGATCGGGTATCGAGTCCGGCTTCAGGTACGGATCGACCCGCTTGATTTGATTGAAGAAAGTGTCGAGGTCTATGACCAGATCCTTGATGACCCGGTGGTTGCCCATTGGCTCGATGAGCAGCCGCTCGCCCTGCGGCGCCAGTTCCGCTATGCGCGTCTTGCAGGCAAGCCTTGCCCGGCCGTTTACACGCATGCCGCACGAGCCGCATATCGAGGCGCGACAGGCACAACGCATGGCCAGTGTGCCGTCCACCTCTTCCCGTATCTGGATCAGGGCGTCGAGGACTGTGAAGGTATCAAGGACCTCCAGGGAATACTCCTGATCCCAGGTGCGGGGCGGTGAATCATCGGGGTTGTACCGCCTGACCGTCAGGTTTGCCTGTATCAATAGACCCTCTTCTCCGGTTCCCAATTCGTGATGGTGACCGGCAGCGTCTCGACGCGCGGCCCGTCTTCTGATTTGTACACCAACGTGTGTTTCAGCCAGTTTTCGTCATCTCGTTCAGTGATATCTGTCCGGAAGTGTGCGCCCCGGCTCTCTTTTCGGGCGAGGGCGCCGGCGCAAATGGCCTCAGCGCAGTCGATCATGTAGTCGAGTTCCAGAGCGAACATCAAGTCTGTGTTGAAGGTCTTACCTTTGTCCTGGACGCTTACACTGTCGAACTGGCTCCGGCTCCTTCTTGTGGCAGCCTCGGCGCGTTCCATCGAATCCTGATCTCTGAACACGCCGATACCATCGGTCATCGCCTCCGCCATTTCGTGTCGAACGGCGGCCGATCGAAGCCCCGGAGGCCTGTCCAACAGGCCCTGGAGTCTCTTCTTTTCATTAGCCAGATGCGATTCATTTCGCGAGGCGCCACCTACCGACTTGATATATTCCATGGCGTGCTCTGCAGCCCGCCTGCCGAACACGATCGTGTCGAGCAGTGAGTTTGCGCCGAGCCGGTTGGCGCCGTGGACGCTCACATTTGCGCACTCCCCGGCTGCGTAAAGACCCGGGACCTCGGTGCGGCCGTCCACGTCCGTCTTTACGCCGCCCATGATGTAGTGCATCCCGGGCCGGATCGGTACCGGATCGTTCGCCAGGTCCATTCCCAGAAACTCGACCGCGACTTCCTGAAGATATCCGAGGCGCTCCTCGATGAATTCGCGTCCCAGGTGTCTCATGTCCAGCCACACGTTGCCGTTGATGCCTCGCCCTTCGTTGATCTCGGTCTGCTCGGAACGCGATACGACGTCTCTCGATGCCAACTCAAGGTAGTCGGGCGCGTACTTCTCCATGAAGCGGTCGCCGTCGTTGTTCAGCAGATACGCTCCCTCTCCGCGCGCCGCCTCCGACATCAAAATACCGGTCCTCGCCAGGGTGGTCGGGTGATACTGGACCATCTCCATGTCCATCATCGGAGCGCCGGCCCGCCAGGCCAACGCCAGGCCATCCCCGGTGCAGATGATTGCGTTGGTCGATGGTTCGAACACGCGGCCTGCGCCACCGGCGGCGATGATCACTGCTTTGGCGCGGATCGTGTGCAGTTGACCGGACTTGATGTCCAACACGATGGCGCCACGGACTTCACCGTCTTCTTTGATCAGGGATGTGACGAACCACTCTTCGTACACGTGCAGGCCGTACTTGAGGGCCTGCTCGTAGAGCACGTGCAACAACGCGGAGCCGGTAATTGCTCCCACGAAGAAGGTCCGTGCTATTTTTTGGCCTCCGAACCGCCGTGTGCCGAGCTTCCCTTCGTCGTCGCGGCTGAAGATCACTCCCATGTGTTCCAGCTCGATGACGGCCCTTCCGGCTTCCCGCGACATGAGCTCGACGGCGTCCTGATCGGCTAGGTAGTCAGAGCCCTTGATCGTGTCTAGCGCGTGGCCTTCCCAATCGTCTCCGCGATCGGTGAGCGGCGCGTTTATGCCGCCCTGCGCCGCGTTCGAATGGCTGCGGACAGGGTGCACCTTGGTGATTACAGCAACGTCGGCGCCGCCGCGCACCCCTTCCACCGCGGCGCGCAATCCTGCCAATCCGGCGCCGATTATCAACAGATCGTGTTCAAACATCTTTCGAAACCTGCCTGAAGGCCTTCTGGCTGTGGAGTCCCCTTGTCGTCAAATCCGGGATCCCCTTATTGTTGTGAATGACGCGGGGCCCCGTTGGGTTCATCCGCCATCGATAACCGACTTATGAAAATCGAGCGTTAGCAGAAGCGCGGCTATCGACTTGGAGTCGGCGATGCGGCCGCTTTGCAACAGGCCCGGCACCTCAGCCAACGGCGTTTCGACCACTCGAAGGTCCTCGTCTATGTCTTGCGGTAGAGGGTCAAGGGTCAATTCAGTGGCCAGGTATGCGTGCATGTATTCGTCGCACCATCCCGGAGCGATCCAGAACTCGCCGATTTGGCGAATCCTTGCCGCTCGATGACCCGTTTCTTCCCGAAGTTCCCGTTGGACGGTTTCTGCCGGGTCCTCGCCCGGGTCGAGAGTTCCCGCGGGAGCCTCAAGCAGGACCCGTTGGGCCGGATGGCGCCACTGCTCAACCAATAGGACAGTGCCCCGGCTCGTGACCGGGACGACAACTATGGAACCTGGGTGTTCGACGATCTCACGCTCAACTGGCTCGCGGTCGCCCATTTGAATGGTGTCGACGCGAAGGGAAAGGATCTTGCCGTCGTATTCCCGCCGTGAGTTGAGGGTGTTCGCCGTTTGGACGCTCAATGCGCTTATATCGTATCCGACTCCCCGGGGTTCTGTTCGGTTCCGGGGAGCGTTCCTTTTCTGATGCCCAATCGCATCGATAGCGAGCCCCAAAATGCCGACGGCGGCTGACTCCTGAGGAATCGGGCGCGATGCGGCGAGTGTGAAACCCGGACGGTCTGGCCGCTTACCAATTCAACGTCCATAAAGCCATCGGCATTTAACGTCGCCGGCGTCCTCGCCACGACGGTAAGTTCGAGCGTGGAGGTCGACTTGATTACGACTCCTCCGAACTGGCTCATGTGGGTCGCGATCGGCTTTACGAGATAGTCTCGGGACATCGGATCCATGACCGGGCCGCCCAGTGAAAGGGCGTAACCGGTGGAGCCGGTTGCGGTAGCGACCACCACGCCGTCGCCGCGAAATGTTGCGAAATGGACGCCGTCCACCATCGTCGATACGTCGATGACCCTCAACAGTTGCCCGCGGGCGATGGCTATGTCATTCAGCGCGTCGAGTGGCGGTTGTCCGGATCCCACAACTTCGGCCCGCACCATTTCCCGCTCTTCGACCCGGGCATTGCCGTTCAGGTACCAATCGATACTGTCCAACGCGTTGCCCGAGTCGATATCGCTCATAAAACCAACACGGCCCATGTTCACGCCAAGTACGGGGACGCCGCGGGGCGCGGCGACGTGAACGCCCCTCAATATGGTCCCGTCGCCCCCGATGGTGATGACGAGGTCCGACGCGGACAGCGCCTCCGGGTTGACGTCAAGCTCATCCTGGTTTGCGGCCGTCACCGTGTGGCAGGAACCGATCCGGCCCGCGATTGCTCGTGCCAGATCGCCGGCTTCGGGGTTCAAGCCGTGGTAGCAGATCCCTATGTTCTTGTAGGTCATCGCCGGATCACGTTCGGGTAAATTCCCAATTCAGACGTGTGCGAAACGGGCTGTGCATCGAGGGACATATCGTAAGGGCCATACCCTCGACAAGGCCGCCTAGAGAATGGTCAGGGACGACTCTGCGAACCTGAGCAGCAACCATGGGCCCAATCCGAATACCGCAACGCCCGCGGCGGCCGTGGCAGCGGCCAAAAGGGCTGGCACGTCAGGCCGGATGGGGGTGTCCGACTGCGGTTCCTCGAAGTAGATGGCCCGCACCACACGCAAATAGTAGTAAGCAGAAACGACGGTATTGATCATGCCGAGTATGGCCAGCCAAAGGAGGCCGGAATTGGCCGCGGCGCTGAAGACGAACGCCTTCGACATGAAACCGACTGTCGGGGGCACGCCGAGCAGCGATAACAGCCCGACCGTGAGCATCATCGCCAATACAGGCGATCGGCGGCCCATCCCATTGAAGCCGGTGATCAACTCGCTGCCAGTCCGGCTCGTAATCGCGATAACTGCGATAAACACGGCCAGGTTCGTGAATGCGTATCCCATCAGGTAGTACAAAGCGCCCTGCGGCCCGGCGATGGTCCCGGCGGTATCCGAATTGACGGCGACCGCGGCGACTCCGACAAGGATGTAACCGGCTTGCGCGACGGTGCTGTAGCCGAGCAATCGCTTGATGTTGGTTTGCGACAGGGCGAGAAGGTTGCCGGCGGTCATTGTGGCGGCGGCGAGCACGGCTATAAAGCCGGACCAGTCCTGAATGAGGGCGTCGTGGCCGAACGCGGTGTAGAGGACCCGCATGACCACAGCAAACGCCGACGCTTTCGACGCGACCGAGAGAAATGCGGCCAGTGGGGTAGGGGAACCTTCGTAGACGTCAGGCACCCACATGTGCCATGGAACGACCGCCATTTTGAAGGCGAACCCAGCCACTATGAGCACCACCGCCAATAGCACCCCGTAGGACCCGAACGGCTGGCCGGACTCACCCGGAATCTCGGCAAGCCTTTGCCAAATCACCTCAAGGTTCGTACTGCCGGTGAACCCGTAGATATAGACCATGCCGTACAGCAGCAGGGCCGAAGCGATCGCCGAAAGCACGAGAAATTTCAGACCCGCCTCGACCGACCGC
>JAKZUY010000260.1:0-15585 GCA_047516345.1 Dehalococcoidia bacterium
GTCGATTCGGATTCGGTCGTTGAATACTTGATTCGAATTAAACCGTGCGTTGGATTCGCACCCGTCGCCTGGCAATTGCTAGCCCACCCCGTGAGCCAGCAGTGAAGGCATGGCCCGCAGACGTTCCAGCACGTCGGGGAGGGTTTCGACTACCGCTTCAGCGTCGGCGCCGGTGTTGCCCTTGCCGAGCGACAGCCGGATGCTGCCGACCGCGAGATCGGCGCCCATGCCCATTGCTATGAGCACGTGTGAAGGCTCGAGCGAGGCAGAACTGCACGCGCTGCCGCTCGAAGCGCAAATGCCGGCAAAGTCCAGACCCAACAGCACAGGTTCCCCCTCGACGCCCGGAAACGATAGGTGGGCGATGTTGGACAATCTGCGGTCAGGATGGCCGTTCACGACGGCGTCAGGTACCCGTCGCATTACGCCTTCGACAATCTGTTGACGGAGTTGTTCACAACGCGTATTGAACAGGTCTTTCTCCATGTCCGCGAGTTCGAGTGCGACTCCGAACCCGACGATTCCCGGCACGTTCTCCGTGCCGGACCGCCTTTGGCGTTCCTGGCCGCCGCCCGCGATGAGCGGCTCGATAGGTGTTCCGCGCCTGACGTACAACGCGCCGACTCCCTTTGGTCCGTGTATCTTGTGCCCGGAAAGGCTGAGGAGGTCGACTCCCAGGGTATCCACGTCTAGCGGCAATTTACCTGCTGCCTGCACAGCGTCTGTGTGGCATAAAACGCTCGTATCCAACGCGGCGGCCTTTTCTCGAACGAGGGCCGATATCGTGCTGACGTCTTGAACGGCGCCGACTTCGTTGTTGGCCAGCATAACGCTGACAAGCAAGGTTTCCGGCCGGACCGCGTCCGCCACTCTGGCCGGATCCACGATCCCGTCGCTGTCGGGCGCCACGTAAGTGACGTCGTAACCGATTCGCTCCAGCTGTTCACACGAGTGGATAATCGCGTGGTGTTCGATAGCCGTGGTTACGATGTGGCGGCCTGAATGATGAATCATCCCAGCTGCGCCCTTGATCGCCGCGTTGTCCGACTCCGTGCCGCCCGAAGTAAAAACCACTTCGCTGGTGCGGCAGCCGAGCACGCCGGCCACGCTTTCTCTGGCCTCGTCGACCGCGTTGCGCGACTCCTGTGCGAGGGCGTACAGCGAAGACGGGTTGCCGAACTGCTCGGAGAAGTGGGGAAGCATCGCTTCCATCACTTCGGGACGCACGGACGTGGTAGCCGCGTGGTCCATGTAGATCACGCGCTCGGAATCATCCATTATCGGCATAGGCACACTTGGCTTACGTTCACCGCGGGCAACTGCGCCGACTCACAAAGTCGGCCGCTTTACTGCCGATTTTACATGCGGCCGACCGCAACGCGTCTTTTCCCATGCTGACATTGTGGGCATTGTTTCGGTACCATTACGGGGTTTTGGAATCCGTCTCGCAGCATTGTGGCGTATCCATATTGGTGACACCTCCCTTGTCGGGGGGAGAGCGGAACAAAACCGGATAGTCCCTCAATGATCAAACTGGAACATATGTCGAAGTACTACGGCGCTTACCCCGCCGTGATCGACGCGTCCTTCGAGATTCTGCGCGGAGAGATCGTCGGCTTCCTTGGCCCGAACGGCGCGGGGAAGACCACGACGATGCGTGTGCTGACAGGCTTCACGCCTCCCACGGTCGGCGAAGCTACGATCGCCGGGTTCAACATAATGACCCACTCGCTCGACGCACGCCGCCACATCGGCTACCTGCCCGAGACCGTACCGCTGTATCTGGACATGACGGTCACCGATTACCTGACCTACATGGGCCAGATCAGGGGCATGAACCGTTCGTGGATCAAGGAACGGCTGCCGGTGGTCATCGACCAGGTCCAGTTGGGCGACTATCGCGAAACCCTCGTCGGCAAACTTTCCAAGGGATACCGGCAGCGGACGGGGATCGCACAGGCGATTATTCACGAGCCGGACGTGCTGATCCTCGACGAACCGACGATAGGGATCGACCCCATCCAGGTTGTCGAGACCAGGGAATTGATCGTCGACCTCGGCAATGAGCACACCCTGCTGCTCAGTTCGCACATCCTGCCCGAAGTAAGCATGATTTGCCAAAGAGTCTTGGTAATCCACGATGGGCGGATAGTCGCAGACGACTCGCCCGCGCGGCTTTCTCAACGGCTTCAGCACACCGAGCGAATCGAGTTGGGCGTGACCGGAACGGAAGCGCGCGCAGTCATCAATCTCCTGCGGGACATGACGATCGTCGTTGACGCCCGGTCGGATACGCGAGCCGACGTGCAGCAACGGTCGAGCAGGGAAAACGTAACTCCGCTCATAGTGGATGCCAGACCCAACTCCAACGCTACGCAGCACATCGCGGCTATAGTTATCGGGAACGGTTGGGGCCTTAAGTACCTGACTCCTCTGCCAATGACACTTGAAGAAATATTCCTCGAATTGACCACCGAAGAGGACTTGGGAACTTAGACGTTGACATTCGTCCGCGTCATAGCGCTCAAGGAACTCCGCACCTACTTCGCCTCCCCAATGGCTTACGTAGTGGCGGCGGCGTTCCTTGCCATCACCGGCTTCTTCTTTGTTGCCTCGGTGTCAGACGCCTTTTCCGAGGCCACGATCCGCGGCTTCCTGGCGGGCGCCGTGTTCTTCATGATCTTCATGTCGCCGGCCCTGACCATGAGGCTCCTTGCCGAAGAACAGAAACTCGGGACGCTGGAGTTGCTCCTCACCTCGCCGCTGAGGGAGTTCGAGATCGTCCTCGGCAAGTTCATCGCAGCGTTCACGATGTTGCTCATCATGGCGTTCCTGTCGTTGTTCTTTGTCGTTATTCTCTTCGTGTACGGCGTGCCGGACTCCTGGCCCCTGGTCACCGGTTACATGGGCCTACTGCTGTACGGGGCCGCCACGATCGCAATCGGCCTGTTCGCGTCCGCCCTCAGTCCGAATCAGATCGTAGGGCTCGTCGTGGGATCGGGATTGCTGACCGGCCTGACAATTATCGATTTCATCTCCGACCGGGTGACAGGCATCGCCGCGGAGGTGCTCAACGGGCTCCAACTGGGCGCCTCCTTCTCGGTTTTCGATCTCGACCGCTTTGGGGTTGCTGAGGCGGGACACTTCGCAGATTTCACACGCGGCATCATTTCAATCACTGATATCGCCTACTACGTATCGGTCACCACGCTCTTTGTCTTCCTGACCGTGATGTTGTTGCAGATTCGCAGGTGGCGTTAAACGGCATGTCAATGAACGACGAAACACCCCGATCGCGGCCAACTGTCGAGGAGGCCTCCAGACGTTCCTTCCTGGCAAAGTGGCAAGCTAACGCCACGTCCGTTCGGCAGGCGTTGGCGCTGGCCGGAGTTGGTGCGGTGGTCATGGGAGGCCTTGTTTGGGTTTTCCTGATCGACATACGGACAGCCGCAAATGTGCTGCTTATCGCCGGCGCTGCGATTCTCCTGGTCGATATCGTCATTTCGTGGCGAACCGTCGCGCGGGCCCTCTTCGGCCGCAGTGGACGCTACGGCTTCAACACCACGCTCGCTCTCATAGCCTTCATCGCTTTGGCGGTGCTGATGAACTGGGTGTTCTTCTGGTTGGCCGGGCGGCCGGATCCGCAAGGTTGGTTACGTGTCGATACGACCGCCACGAAGCAGTTCATACTTGCCGACCAGGGGTTAAAAATCCTGGATCAGTTGGAGGACCCGGTAAAGGTAACCGCGTTCTTCACACTGAATTCGGCCGACGAGGCCAACGCATGGCGAGTCACGGAAGACCTCCTGAGCGAGTTTCAAAGACGCTCGACCAGAGTTACGTTCGAATATGAACAAATCGACCCTGAGTTGCGGCCGAACATCGCCACCGAATTTGGCGCCAGCCAGTTTCCGGCGCTGGCGGTTGAAAACCTGACCACCCGCCGAACCGAGGTGCTTACCGGCGGAGACCCGCGATCGGGCCCCAACGTATTCACGGAGCAGCAGATCGTCACCGGCCTGCTGGTCGTAAACCAGATTGAGCAAAAAGTCGTCGCGTTCGTAAGCGGTCACTCGGAACGGGACATCACATCCCTGGCGAACACCAGAGAGGGGTTCGGCCTGGCCGCATCAGCTCTGTCCCGCGAAAATTACCAGATCATCAACATCACGCTGCAAGAACTCGGCTCGGTGGTGCAGTCGGGAGACTTTAGCCTCCTGCCCGCAGTGCTCGTGTTTGCAGGTCCTACGAAAGAACTGCTGGGCATCGACCAGCAAGCTTTGGGCGCATACGCCCAACTTGGCGGCGACATCCTGTTCATGCTGGAGCCCGATCAGGTTCCTGAGACATTTGGCGGATTCCTGGCCCAATACGGCGTGGCAATTGGGGCAGGGCAGGTGGTCGACACCGCCAGCTTCGTATCGCCGAACCCGTCGTTCCTGCAAATGAAGGCGACCAACGGCCAGTTGCCGCCGCACATAATCACGAAAAACTTCGACGTGCTATACATGCCAGGGACCGCGTTTATCGGTCCGGCCGTTGACCCGGCGTCAGTGCCCGTCACGGATGATGGCCGCCCGTATGTTTTCCTCGAAATCCTTGCCCTGACGACACTCCAAAGCTGGGTTGAAACCGATCCTGAGACCATCAATTTCGACTTCAACCAAGACGTACAGGGACCGCTGTCGGTCGCGCTCGCAGTCGAGGCGATATCGGATCTGAATTCGGCGCCATTTCGCCAGGACGGGGAGTACGTCACGACAAACATGGTCGTGATCGGGGACACAGATTTCGCCAGCAACCAGTACATCGCCAACGCCAAGAACGGCGACCTCCTGGTCAACTCCGTCAACTGGCTCGCGAAAGACTACGAACTCATAACCATTCGGTCGAAGATCAGGTCGTTCCGTGAACTCGTGCTTACCACCAGAGAGAGGGACCTTGTCCGATGGACCGGTTGGCTGCTAATGCCGTCCCTCGTAGGCCTGACCGGCGTCTACATGTGGTGGAGAAGACGTTAGATAGATGAACCTCCGCATCTCGCTAGTCCTCGTCATTATCCTTGCGTGGGCATCGGTTGGCGCTGCGTGGTTCGTGAAGAGCGGGACCGGCGAAGAAGATACGCCAACCCCGCCGTTCTTCTACACGCTGTCTTCCGATGACATGCGGAGCATCACGATTGCCACCGACGCCGACTCCATTACCTGGAATTTCAATCCTGAAAACAGGCGATGGTGGTTTGACGGTATGCAGGACATACCCACCAACCTGACACGATGGGGCGGCATTACAACGTTGCTGGGCGGGCCGCGTACGCAACGAGTGGTGCGGGACAGCGTGGAAACGCCCGAGATCTACGGTCTGGACGATCCTGAATTGATCATCAGCGTCGGCCTGAGGGACGGCAGCGACGTAACCCTGCGCATGGGGGATACAACTCCCGACGGTGGCGCCCACTACAGTCAGATCGTTGGATATCCCCAACTCGTGACGGTCGATTCGTCCTGGGGTCAGGTCCTTCGACGCCTTGTCGATGATCCGCCCTTGCCCGATTGGTGGTACACGCTCGACCCTGCGACAGTGACGGAAATCCTTCTGTTTCTAGATAACGAAATCGTATCCGCTTACGCAGTCGACGACGATATAGGCTGGATTACCTGTGACGTGCCCATCGAGGGCAACCCGTGTATCGGGACTCGCCTGGCAGACGCCGACGCGATTTTGTCTGCCCTCCAACACTTCGCAGACCGCTCTATCAACGGGGCGGAGTCGCTCAGCGTGCCTCTTGAAGACGATCGCCACGAAGCGTTTGGCACGACTGAGAACGCGCCATACGTCTCTATTCGAGTCGAACAACGCAGACCTGACACCAACATCACTGAAGCCACTATCGTGACCATGATCATTGGCGAGCTGACGCCGGACGGCCAGGATAGATTCGCGGTTGGCAATGAGACGTCGGACATCATCAGAGTGGATGCCGAATGGGCCGAGGGCGTGCTCGACTGGTTCGAAAGCGACTTTACGCACTCTGAGAGCTAAGCTCGTTTCACTCGCCGTCCGTCCCCGATCCCGGGCTTCTGCAACCCTTGCGCTTTGCGGCTATTCAGAGCCGCGTCGGCGTTCACCCCTGCGTCGTTTCGACTAGCCAGTACGAGCCGACTATGTACGGAGAGGTCATCACCGTTGGGCGCGAACTCCTCATGGGCGAGATCGTGGATACCAACGCCTCGTTCCTCTCACAAAGACTTGCCGAGGCAGGCGTCGACGTGCGATGGGTATCTCAAGTCGGCGACGATATAGATCACCTCGCAGAGGCATTCACGAGGGCGATCGGCCGGTCCGATATCACCGTTTCCAGCGGCGGACTGGGACCTACGAGCGACGACCTAACTCGCGATGCGGTGGCTGCGGCGGTCGGTGAAACACCGGAGGTCGACCCCGAGACGCTATCGTGGTTGAGAGGCGTATTCGAGTATCGCGGTATTGCCATGCCCGACACCAATATCAAGCAGGCGACGCTTATTCCCTCGGCCGCCACGATTCCCAACCCATCCGGAACCGCGCCCGGCTGGTGGGTGCGAACCCGGGGCAAGCACATCGCGCTGTTGCCCGGGCCTCCGAGGGAACTCGCAACGATGTGGACAAACCACGTTGGTCCCCAAGTGGCAAAGTTGTCGGGGTCCGGTGTCGTATTCACCCGCACGTTGAAAACCGCCGGTTTAACCGAGGGCGGCATCGACGAGATACTGTCGGACCTGTTCGGAAGCGAAAACCCCTATCTGGGCATTTACGCGAGAAGAGACGGCATTCAGCTCAGAATCATCGCCCGATCCGATTCCGATGACGGCGCACGGAATCTTGCCGCTCCCCTCGAGGCCGAGATAAGGCAACGCCTTCAGGGCGCCATTTGGGGAACGGACGATGAAACAGCCGGGTCGCGGATTTGCGACATGCTCGCCTCAAAGAGCCAAACGTTCGCAGTGCTGGAAGACGCCAGCGGAGGGACCGTGGCCACAATGATGGCGGCGGTGAAGCAAAACGCAAGAGTTTTCCGGGGATCCATGGTCATAGGCCCTGACGATTCCCCGTTACTTAATCCGGCCCTCGAGTCACTATTGGGCGGCCACCAGGTCAGTTTGCTCAAAGGTGCAGGCGAAGAGGCCGCAGTTTCGATGGCGAAGGCAGCCCGGCAACTGTTCGGGAGCGATATCGGTCTGGGAATAACCCCGATGGCCGACGGTGACCGTCTTGTTCCCGATGGCACAGTGTGGGTTGCGGCTGTTTCAGATCGCGGCGAGATTCGAGCCGATTCCCGATTCTCACAGCCCCGCGAGGTGGCGATGCAACGAGCCGGCCTCTTTGCGCTCGTCGAACTGGCAACGGCGATCAACGGCGATTTAGTCTGACCCCAACGCATTACCCCTGCCCGATTCGATCATGAGTGACTTTCGGCGGTGGCGAACCGTCATCGAGTTTCCGTGGGCCAGTACGAACATCCACCTCCTCGGCGTTGACGGATCCGGCGGCCAACTCTTTGCCCATGAATCCCGCGCAATGGTTTAATGGAAGTACGGGGTTGAACGAATCCCGGTCCTGCCTTAAATATCCTGGCCCGCCAGGCTACCGGAGGCGTCTTATGTTCAAAAACATACTTGTACCGCTCGATGAGTCTGAACTGTCGGAGCGGGCATTGCCTGTGGGAAAAGACCTGGCCGGGCGTCTCGGAGCAACCCTTCACTTGTTGGAGGCGATCCAGCCGCAAGCGGAGCTCTTTTCCGGCCGAGGCATGGGTCCCGAATCAATCCCCGCCAGCCGATACGAGGTAGAAGCGATACAACATTTTACGGAGGAGCAAATGGCGAAGGCCCGAAACTACCTCGCTGAAGTTGCTCAGACCTGTCACGCCGAAGGACTTCAGGCGCGGACCGAAGTGCGGGAGTCAGCTGCTGCGGAATCGATCAAGGCATACGCAGAGGACAACGACATCGACCTCATTATCATGAGCACGCACGGCCGCGGCGGCATCCATCGTATGTTGATTGGCAGCGTTACGGACCGGGTCGTACGGTCGGTGGAGATCCCCGTGTTGGTGATTCCCAGGCCTTAGTCCAACGTTACGTAGTGAGGCGGCGATACAGTTGCGGCAGGCGTTGCGGTAGCAGGTTGATATCGGACAACACCTCGTAGCTGAAGTCCTGCATCATCGTCTTAAGGTAGTCGTGCCCGTCTCTGTCCACCGTTAGGCAGAACGGAGTCACACCCTCCCGGCGGGCCTCCACCAAGGCCATGCGGGTGTCGTGCACCGCGTACTCCTTCTCCACGCCCTCCCGGGAGTAGCCGCGGTCCTGCGGCCGCCCGTCGCTTATCAGGAACATGAACCTTGAGCGGGCTTCCTGCGCGACGAGCTTCGAGGTGGCGTGCCTGATCGCCGGTCCCATTCTGGTAGCGTGAAGAGGAGCGATCCTGTCTATACGCCGCGGAATCATGCTGGAAAACCGTTCGTCTATGTCCTTGATGACGTAAAACTCGACGTTCTCCCGGCCGTACCCGGAAAACCCGTAGATCCCGTAATCGTCGCCCAGCCCTTCAAGGGCGTTCACCAACAGGACGATGCCCTCTTTTTCCACGTCGATGATCCGCTTGTAGGATCGGCGCAGCCCTTCGGCACGGCGCGACCTCAGCCACACCATGTACTCGACAGGATCATCCGGCGCCGCCCAGTCGTCAGAACCGCGCTTTGTTTCGTCTATCGCTTCGGCCGTGGATGCGCTCATGTCGAGCAGAAATGCGACCGCGACGCTCCGTTCCGTCTTGTTCCGCCGCCAGTACAGTTTTTCGTCGGGGGTGTGGCCGGTACGTAAGTCCGTAACGGCTTCGATCACCGCGTCGAGGTCGTGCTCTTCGCCGTCTTCCAGCCGCTTCACCTTGCGGTACATCTCCGGAACCACCAGTTCGAACTGCTTCCGTATGCGCCTTACCAACGAGGCGTAGTTAGTCAAAGTCTCCTGGTAGAACGCCGGCTCGCCGTAGGCGATCTCTTTTTCGTGGACCAGGCACCAACGGGGTTTGTATTCATTCGCCCTGAAGTCCCACTCGTCATAGACGTAAGTATCCTTTCCGGTGGCCTGCAGGGGACCGCCGTCTTCGTCCACGTGGGAGATCGGACCCTGGGAAAACTGCTGATTGTTCGGCTCCCTGCGAGCCAACTCCTTCATCAGGTTCTCCAGCATTTCGTTGGCCTGCTGGTTTTCCTTGCCTTCCTCGCTCGGCTGGATATCCATTTCGGCCGAGTTTTTCATCAACTCCTCGAGTTGTTCGGCCGAAATTTGCTGCATCCCTTCACCGTCGCCTTCTCCGTTCTGATCCATCATGAGTTGGGAAAGCAGTTGACCGAGTTCCGGCTTGAATTCGCCCCGGTAATCAACCTCTTGTGGAGACTCGTACTCCATCGCCGATTCCTGATCGTCGCCTTCTGAATCCTCGTCCTGTCCACCGTCGCCCATCTCAAAGCCGGCCGAAAGCTGCTCTGCTATGGCTTCAGGGTCAAAGTCCTCCAGGCCCCCTTCTTCGGGATCGGATTCAGTGTCTTCGGGCTCGATCGACTCGAATTCATCCTCATCCACCTCATCGTTCGCAATCTGCTCAAGCAGGGAGTAGATGCGTATAGTCACCTCGGCTGTGTCCTCGACTGTGGCGGACGGATTGCGCAACATCCTTACGAGTCGCCGCACTTTCCTGGCCGCGTCCGCGTGTTCGCGGGGCACGCGCAAGCCCTCGGATTGACCGAGGCTGATGCGCACAGTGAACTCCAGAAGAGTCTGGCGGGCGGGCAGCGACTCGATCTCGGGCCTTTGACTAAGGGAGTCCGCTTGAGTTCTCAAATAGGCGACGGAAATCCCGCGGTATTCGTGGAGAATCCTCGCGTCAAGCCGCGTGTCCTCAGCAACAGTGAATATGTCGAGGACCAGTTGATTGTCGTGGAACCGGTTGAAGAAGCGGCTCATGTCGGTAAGAAATGCAGTCTCGATGCCGCCTTCATCCGCGCCGCTATCCGATTCCTCGGGCGTCTCGACATTGTCGACGGCTGGCTCGTTGGTATCCGCTTGCCTCCCCGTTTTCAGGAGCGGCCTGATGTCATCGAACATCGTCGAGGACCGATCGAAGTCGAAGTCGAAACTCCCGAACTCGATGTGGCCTGCCTGATGGGTGGAGATGACCTTGAACCACTGGAAGTTGTGGTCTTTGGAGGTGTACCTGTTCACCACGCCGGGCAGGAAGATAGTCGATCCTTCGGTCGTTGGCGCGTCCCCCTCCACCCAGCCAATGCGCTTGTCCACAAGCTGCCGTGTCGCCTGAATCTCGATCTCTTTCGCTACCAGTGCCCTGCAGTACATCCGCAAAACGTCCGAGATCCTTACGAGCTCGATGCTTGACGACAGGGCATCCAGAATCTCTTCGGAGCGCGCCGATTCCATCCTGAAAAAGGCGGATGCGGCTGCGGGGCTGGTCCTGCAGAGCAGAGCGCCTTCTGTCTGCCATTCCTGAAGTTGTGCAAAAGTGACGCGCTCCAGCACGGTCGGCGCGCTTCTCAGGAACTCAGGCGCCGATTCCGGTGAAACCGCCGCAAGTGAATCTGCGAGTTGAAGAAGCCTGTCCCGACTGTCCGCAGGGATGGCGTTTAATGCCTTCGCCCCGTCTGTAAGCACAGCGCCGGGGTCGATGCCCTCCGTCGCGATGAGGCGCCTTGTTAGCGAGAGCAGCGGGCCGCGGTGTTGCGGCGACATGCTGGGCAGCGCGACCGACGCCGAGTCAAACAGGCCTTTTACGTCCCGCCACGATGCGTCGGTTTGGGCGCGACCAAGCGCAATCAAACTGCTAACGTCGCCGCCCAGTCTGGGGAACAGTTCGAGGCTCTGGGCAAGACACTCCGAGGCCACGTCGTACGACCGGCGCGAAAGGGCCTCCAGAAATGCGCCCAATTGACCGAACTCCTCGAAAGAGATCGTTTCAAGAAGCTTCGGTGTGCCTTCAAACAAGCGGCACGAAAGAGCGCTCGATTTCCAGGTGCCGCGATATAGAGAACGCCCGATCATGGCCCAATCGTCGATGTAACGGGGCCTGAGCCTCAGGATCGCGGATGGGCTGGCCTTAAAGTAGGCGACTGCCAGACTGGGCGAATCGTCGCACAGGGAAGACCCCGTGCGCGCCCAACGCAAAAATTGACCCGCCGGGAGCTGTTGCTGCACGGCCGGCGACGCGTCGAAGTACTCCGCCGCCGCCTCCCAGGACCGCACCGTCTTGCGGGCTATCCCAAGTCCGTGATCCGTCCACTGCTCGATCGTCTCTTCCGCGAGCCGCCCCGATAGGACCTCGTGGGCGCGTCGAAAGTTGTCCACGACTGGCGGCGGGAACCGTTCAAGGTCAGTGGTAGCCATCAGTAGATGGTTATCGGGGGGCTTTTGGTCTTCTGTCATGCGAACCGTGAAAAGAACTAAGCGCTGCTGGCCGTCATCATGCCGAAGCCATACCTACGGCTTGCAGGGCCTGGCCGATGATACGCCCAGTTGCCCCCCAGATGATTCGGCCATTATAAGCGTAGGCAGGCATCGTCCTGATGCTATCTCCCTCGACAATCGAAATCGTTCTAACTGATTCTGGCCGCGCCAGTTCCGCAACGGGCACATTCACCACTTCCGCCACCTCTCTTTTTGACAAAGACATCGATTTCTGTGACATCAACCTGCCAACGAACGGCCAAACTACAAACCCTGTGCGGGTATTCACAGGGTCCAACGCTCCCCAGTGACGTATGTCGGCAGGATCAACGCCCAGTTCTTCAATGGTCTCTCGCAAGGCCGTGTGCCTGAGGGACTCGTCGGAGGGTTCGCAAACGCCCCCGGGGAAGGCCCATTCGTTACGATGATGGCGCACCTCGTCAGAACGTCGTATCAGCAGTAACGCTGGTTCCTTTTCCCGACCTCCGAAAAGCAAGTACACAGCCGCCACGCGCCCGGACTCGCCATGTTCACGAGCGAGGGGCGTCGAACTTGCCTGCCGTCCGCAAAAGGCCTGACCGAGCGCGGAAAGTGTAAGCGGCGTACCTCCTACGGGAAAATGGACGAGACCACCTCGTCAAGACTGCGCTGTATCTGTGGGTCGTCCGTTATTCCCCAGGTCACCGACACCTGGCAGGCTCGCCTAGCCTGAATCCCTTCCAAAATAAGCCGGCCGGCGTAGATGAGCACGCGGGTGGACGCGGCCTCTTCGAGACCGTGCTCCCTCAGGTTTCTGATCTTGTCACCGAGTTTGGCCAGCATGGCCGCCGATTCGAGGTCCACTCCGGATTCATGGGCGATGATCTGGGCCTCACGCTCAGGGTCCGGAAAAACGAATTCGAGAGCCACGAAGCGCTGCCTGGTGCTGTGCTTCAGGTCTTTCAACGCATTCTGGTAACCGGGGTTGTACGAAACGACGAGCAGGAAGCCATCGGCGGCTTCAACGACCTCTCCAAGCTTGTCGATGGTCAGAATCCGCCTGTGGTCGGCCAGCGGGTGAATGATAACCGTGGTGTCTTTGCGGGCTTCAACGACCTCGTCGAGGTAGCAGATTCCGCCCACTTTGACCGCCCGCGTTAGCGGCCCGTCAATCCAGCGGGTGCCCTGGGCGTCGAGCAGGTAGCGGCCGACAAGGTCGGATGCCGTCATGTCCTCGTGGCAGGCTACGGTGACCAGAGGGAGGCCGCCCTTGGACGCGGTTTGCGTCGCCGACTTATCGGACTTGTCCTTCACCACCGTTAGCTGCTGGCCGAGTTTCCAGGCCATGTACTCGACGAATCTGGTCTTCCCTGTGCCCGTGGGACCTTTTAGCAGGATAGGGACCTTTTGGCGGTAGGCTGCCTCGAAGATCTCCACTTCATCTGTCAGGGATATGTAAAACGGCTCAGTCTCGACGATGTAATCTTCGACGCGGTACTGACGTTCCTCCGTTTGGGTTGCCATGCTTATTTTGGGTCCCTTCCGATTTTGCGGCGCATGCCGCCTGTTACCAAGTTTTTGTAGGCTGCGGTCACCGTCGACCTCAGTTCATCGACGGTTCCGGTGTTTTTGATCACCAAGGACGAACGGGCAGTCCGATCTGCGGGTGTCAGTTGCGCCGCTAACCTGGCGTCCGCCTCGCTTGCAGACATCGATTGCCGGGCCATCAGCCGAGTCCTGACCACGTCGCTGGGAGCCTCCACGGTCCAGACCTGATCGAACAGGTCTTCCCAGCCTGCCTCCAGCAAAATTGCCGCTTCAACTACCGCTACCTCGGCGCCCGACGCTTCCGCCTCAGCCAGACGAATCGAGATGAGTTTGCGTATTTCCGGCCAGACGATTCCTTCCAGAGCTACTCGTTCTTTATTGTCACCGAAGACGATCCTGGCGAGACTCGCCCGGTCAACATCGCCGTTGTCGCTCAGTATCCCGTTTCCAAAGCGTTCTATAACAAGGCGACGGGCAGACCCGCCCCTTGCGTAGGTTTCGTGTCCGAGCCTGTCCGCCTGAACCACATACGCGCCGAGTTTCCTCAGCATTTCTGCAGCTGTCGATTTTCCGGCGCCGATGCCGCCGGTTAGTCCCACCCGTTGCATAGTTCAGAATCGATTGACACCAAACAGACATTCTAACTTTGGGCAGGTGGGACGGCAATCGTGACATCAATCGAAACACGATTGTTGTACGCGCCCGAATGCGCCGGGATTCCCTTACGATGACGATCTGGAAGAGCAAGCAATGATAATTCCCGCATTTGCCATACGGCCGGGAATAAACTTGCTAAATACGAACCCCGTTGGAATATCCCGGCGAACCAGTCCCAGTCGATTATGTCCGAGTGATCAACACCAGCCTTAGAAATCTGCCAAGCGTCGAGAGCCTTCTCCGTCATCCTCGTCTGATCGCGCTCTTAACCCAGTATTCCCGCATGTCGGTGGTCCGGCTGGTGCGGGAAACACTGAACGATGCGAGAAGCGCCGCCCTCGCTGGATCATCGATTCCCTCGGCCGACATGATCGCCGGTGAGGTACTGGAACGAGCCCGAACCGCGTGGTCAGTCTGGCCGGAGCGGCTTGTCAACGCCACCGGCGTTGTCCTGCACACCAATCTGGGCAGGGCGCCGCTGAGCCGTGCCGCGCTCGCCGCTGCCATGGATGCGGCCGGGGGCTATTCGAACCTCGAATTCGACCTGAACACCGGCAAAAGGGGTTCGCGCCAGGCGAGAATCGGGGAGTTGTTGTCCGACGTTACCGGAGGCCAGGGGGGCATAGCGGTCAACAACAACGCTTCTGCCGTGCTCATTGTATTGAGCGCTCTGACCGCCGGGCGCGAGGTCATCGTGTCGCGGGGTGAAGCGGTAGAGATCGGCGGCGGTTTCCGGGTGCCCGACGTGATGAGGCAGTCCGGCGCCGAACTCGTCGAGGTTGGCACGACGAACCGCACCTACGTTCGCGACTACGAAGCGGCCATCACGGAGCGAACGGCCGCCATTCTGAAGGTCCATCCGAGCAACTTCCATGTGTCGGGATTCACGCACACCGCAGACCTGGCCGAACTCGCCACACTCGCTGAGTCTAGGGGCATAGTCGTGCTTCACGACCTGGGATCCGGTTGCCTGTTGAACACCGAGTTATACGGCATCGCCCATGAACCGACCGTTCAGGAAAGCGTCGAGGCCGGAATCCACATGACCATGTTTTCAGGGGACAAGCTGTTGGGCGGGCCACAGGCCGGCCTGATCGTGGGAGCGGCGGATCACGTCAGGCGAGTAGCCGCACACCCGATGGCGCGGGCTGTGCGAATGGACAAGATCGGCTTGGCGGCGCTCGGCGCAACACTCATCTCGTATATTCGCGGGACCGCCGAGAACGAACTCCCCATCTGGCAGGCGATCTCGATGCCATTATCGGACATTGATGATCGGGCAAAACGCTGGCGAGCGGCTGTCGGCGCGGGTGAGGTAGTCGACGTACGTTCGGCAATAGGCGGCGGCAGCCTTCCGGGCCAAACTTTGCCATCCCGCGCCCTTGCAATTGCGCCCCAGCGGGGGCCGGATGAATTTATGGAGGGGCTCAGAGGTGCCAAACGGCCAGTGATTGCACGTATCGAAGACGAACGCGTTCTGCTTGACCCTCGGACCGTAGCAGAACATGAAGACGAGTACGTGATCGCCGCCCTGAGGTCCGCCTAGGCGAAGGATAGACCGGTGGATAAACCTGCTTCGGCAAACGGGCGCCAGTCAATCTCCGCGCCCCTGGCAGGATCTCCGCCGCCCGGGGTACGGCCGGAGCCGGCGTACTCGCATCCGCGGCAGAATCCACGCGGATCCAACGCCGAACTTTCTCGTTTCGCTCTTACCCACAACGATTCCGCATTGATGGGCCCGCCGAGAAGTCCGGCCAGTTGCCCCCATGGTCTTAACGCCCGCCTCGACTGAACGATCCGATATGACGCTCTTCGATCATCGCAGACAGCAAATCCAAAGCCGCAATGCTCCTCTCGCGGCTCGGATGCGCCCGCAATGTCTCGATGAGATCGTGGGGCAGGA
>JAKZUY010000261.1:0-3895 GCA_047516345.1 Dehalococcoidia bacterium
GAGCAGTCTCTCAGGGAGATGGTCGGGGCAGACGAGCCGGCCTTTGCCTCACGTTGGCGGGGCAAGTTTCGGGCGGCGGGGCGTGAAGGCGATCCGCGATACGACGCACTGGTGAAGAAGTACCTCCAATGATGCTTCTGGGCGCCGACGTGCTCCTCGACATCGCACTCGACCTGCATCCGCACTCCGGCCCGGCCTCGGACCTCTTGGACCGGGTCGAGCAGGGCGCAGAAAGCGTGTACATCGCCTGGCACTCCGTGTCGAACCTCTACTACATCGTGGCGCCAGCACGCGGCGGGGTGAACGCCCGCGACTTTATTGTTGAATTGACAAGCTTTGTGTCAGTGGCAACCACCGACACCGAGGCCATCCGTTACGCGGCAGGACTTCCGATGGAGGACTTAGAGGACGCCATGCAGGTGGCTGCCGCCCGTGCTTGCGGCGCCCGGCACATCGTCACGAGGAACGTCAGAGACTACGAACGCTCTCCAATCCGTGCGATCGATCCCCAGGAGGCGCTCAGTGAATTGTTCTAGCGCCTCGCAGCTCGAAACCGGCCGGCATCAAGCCCATCGTTTCCGATCGGGACCAACGGGCAGGTGGCGCCCGAGCCGGTCGCAGACCGGGTGCAAAATACCAATCCGGTCACTCGCAAAGGGCGGTTAGCTCAGCTGGTTAGAGCGTCTGTCTTACACACAGAAGGTCAGAGGTTCAAGTCCTCTTCCGCCCACCACTACCGACTTACGTTTACTGAATTCATAACTCGACCATTGAGGGCGAACTTGACACCGTGAGGGTTGCGCTAGCAACATGCCCCGGCGACCCCGTGTGCGCTGACCATTCACTGCAAACCACCAACCATTGGCCACGGAGGCGAAGACATGCCCGACTACGAACCTCTTGACCTTTCAGAACACCTGAACGGAGGCGTGGATGTGCTCGGAGCGGGCGCCACTGCCGATATCGGCCCGCGCCGCTTCAGAGGCCTGCCATTTGCGATCGGTGACGATCCCTCCAGGTGCTTCGTATCACTGGATGGCGATAGTGAGCGGATCACCGTCCGGGTGGGTCGTTCCACTTCCAGGATCATCTTCGCGCACAGGCTTCTCACCTCCGGTATCGACGCTGGCGGCCCAGTGGGCGTCCACGTCGCCGACTACGTCTTTTCGTTGGAGAACGGCCAACAGTGGGTCGTCCCAATCAGGGAACGGTTCGAGATCGGCTTCGTGCCGGCTAACCCGTTCCAAGGCACATCCGGCCTGCCGTTTCGTGCGGTCACCGATGGCAAGCATCGGCTGATGCCCCGCAAGGAAGGACAGTGGCAGGAGGTCGGACATCGGCAGACCGAGTACCTTCAGGCGACCGCCCGAAGCTACTTCCTGTGGTCCTGGACCAACCCTGAACCGGAGGTCCCGGTGGAAGCTATCCGGATCGTCCCCAATGGTCCGTCGTTCGTGGTGGCGGGAGTGACGCTGAGTCACTTAGTCGAACACCCCTTCGCTAGGCAGGGGCGTCGAGAGCCGAGGATTACAATCACTGACCCAGTCTTGGCGTCCAGCCCGTTCGATGTCGAGGTGGATGTCGACAGGGGAGATTCCACCTACGCCTTCCCGCTTCCCAAAGACCCTGATGACGGCTTCCTGACCGGGTATCACCAGGGATTCGGTGAGCGGCCCAACGATGACGCAAGCCCCTCGTATGCGGAGATTTCCGCAGTGCCTTCGGCGACTGTGTCGGTCAAACAGAATGGCGAGACCATCGCCCAGCTACCGTGGGGCGAGGTCGAGGAGAAGGGACATGCAGAGACTCCCAGGGTCCGAATGGAGTTGGCGGACCGGGGGCGCAACTGGGTGACGGTGACTGTCGTGGACGATGACACCGGCAGACCTGTCCCCTGCCGGGTTCACTTCAGGTCCCCGGAGGGGATTCCTTACCAGCCACACGGGCATCACAACCAAGTCAACTCCAACCTGGACTCGTGGCACATGGACGTGGGTGGCGATGTGCGCATGGGCCAGATCACATACGCCTATATCGACGGCCGGTGCGAAGGCTGGCTCCCACGCGGCGATGTGATCGTCGACGTGGCGCGCGGATTCGAATACGAACCTTTACGGACAAGGGTGCGTATCGAGGCAGGCCAGCAGAGGTTGGAGCTCCGCATCAAACGCTGGGTCGATATGAATGCCCGACGCTGGTTCAGCGGAGACTCCCACGTGCATTTCCTGTCGACGCAGGGTGCGCACCTGGAATCCAGCGGAGAGGACCTCAATGTGGTCAACCTGCTCCAATCCCAGTGGGGTAGCCTCTTCACCAACACTGAGGATTTCACGGGCCGGGCGAGTGTCGTCCAGAACGGCAAGAACATCGTTTACGTCTCCCAGGAGAATCGTCAGCACTTCATGGGCCACATGATCCTGTGGGGCTTGAAAGAGCCAATCATGCCCTGGTGCTCAGACGGACCTTCAGAGGCCGAGATCGGCGGTCATATGGAGACCACGCTGGCCCATTGGGCGGACGAGGCGCACGCGCAGGGGGCATGGGTCATCAACCCGCACTTCCCCAACCCAAACGGTGAACCCGCCGCACTGGTCGCCACGGGACGGCTGGACGGTGTGGAGATGCTGCGACAGACACGTCCGAACCACATGGAGTACTACCGGTACCTCAACTGCGGCTATCGTCTCCCGCTGGTCGGAGGCACCGACAAGATGAGCAGCGACGTGCCGGTCGGACTGTACCGCACCTATGCGCAGTTGCCGAACGACCAAGAATTCAGCTACGAAAACTGGTGCCGTTCCGTCGCGTCAGGCCGGACCTTCCTGAGCGGAGGTCCGATCATTCACCTCTCGGTTGAAGGCAGGGAAGTCGGCGATACGCTGACCATCTCGAGCCCGGGAAGCGTGGAGGTTGAGGCCTGGTCGGAGAGTATTCTGCCGGTTTTCTCGCTCGAGATCGTCCAGGACGGCCGAGTGGTGGCGCGTACGGACAGCCGCAGCGGTGCTCGCCGTCTCGAACTCAGAGAGAAGATCAGGGTCGACGGTCACACCTGGATTGCGGCTCGAACGGGGGCATTCGACTACTTCGACATCATCCAGCATCACGACGTGTGGAATCGAGGTGTATTCGCGCATACTTCTCCCATCTACGTGGCCTGTGGCGGCGAGTGGGACATGTTCGATTCCGCCACCGCACAGTACATGCTCACGCTCATAGATGGCGACCTGACATACATCAGAGAAACCGCGGGCGTACGGCCCGTGGGCTCTGTCACACACCGCCACGGTGAAGCCGACCATCTGGCCTATCTTCAGAGACCGTTTCTGGAAGCGAGAGATGCGATCCTGAGCAGGATGCGGTGAAACCCATTGCGGCCGGAGCGCGGACATCTTGCCCGCACATTTGATCAGCAGGCAGCGGAAGAGTAGATTTCGCAGGGCCAGCCTATACTGATGGCCGTTTGGCTTCGCAGTTGGCTCGTTGGGTATGGCCGGTGCTGCTTGGCCGACCTACGGGCCACCGGCGTCGTAGGCCACCCCGCCTGACACTTCCGCAGGTCTCCTTACAGGCCCGCCCTTTTAGTTGTTGCGACCATCCATTCCGATCCGTACGACCGGACAGGCGATGCCCGAGCTGGACTCAAGCCGAGCGCAAAGCCCCAACCCGGTCACTCGCAAAGGGCGGTTAGCTCAGCTGGTTAGAGCGTCTGTCTTACACACAGAAGGTCAGAGGTTCAAGTCCTCTACCGCCCACCACTCGAGACTAATTCTAGAACCCTCACGTTGAGGTTCGGTAAGGATCTGTAACGACGCTCTGATCCCTCTCCACCTCGGGCGAACGCCCGTTACTAGCCGCGAAAGAAGGCTAGTATCTCCCGGTTCTTGCTGTCCTGGTA
>JAKZUY010000262.1:0-2770 GCA_047516345.1 Dehalococcoidia bacterium
GTCCGCCGGACAACAGGAACATTAGGCCCACGGCCAGCGCGGCGAACAGGGCCACCCCAACCGGTAAATTTAACTTTGAGTTCATAACTCTTCTCTCTGAAAGCAGGATTAAGCTGGGGTCCAGCTCGCTGGCTCGACCAGTATAACGGAACTCCGAGCGCTACATAAACTCCTCCCAATTCAGTTGCCTCATTGGGATTATGCCCGAGTCTAGTGATACTAAAGTATTCACTACATTCATTACCCAAGTGTTACCGTGCCCGCGGCCGCTATTCAGGAGCTGCTCCAATCTCACCAGCGTGCCTCACAGAGCCGGGCAGATTGCCGCACAGAACCCATTGACACCTCAACGACCACCGCCGGTCTCACGCGGTCTCCACGTCCGGTCACCGGGAAGCTGAAACCCGGCCCCCTCTCTAAAGTCGCCGCAGGGTTCTTATCCCGACGGTTCAACACGCCGCATCCGCCGCACCACCATTCCCGATCGGACAGACGTGCAGAATCTTACTAATGTTAGCTGGTCGGCGGTGTCCTGCGTCAAGTGCCTCCGGTGCAGAATATCGCAGAATATCGAGGTATTTTGCGCGGGGTACTCCAAATGAATAACAATGGTTACACGTCCAACGTAGGTTGGCCGTGAATCGTTGCCCTCGGCTTGGTTCTCCCTTCAACCGGGGTAGTTTCACCGGCGGTGGAATCACCGTCGGCCAGAGCTTCCCCGTCCGGGAGCATCACATCCTCGCCTACCGCGAGCCGCGCAAGTTTAAGCAGGTTGCGAGCTGCGTTTTCGTTGCGGTCGTGGGTTGCGCCGCAACCGGGGCATTTCCACGCCGGTTGCCGCTTGAGCTCGTGGTTGACCACACCGCAGACCGAGCACGTCCTGCTGCTCGGATACATCCGGTTCTACATCGAGATTTCAGCGGTGGACAGGCGGCTGGCCCCGTTGGCCTTCAGCCTGTCCCTTCAGAGTAGGATTGTTCAAGTAGGTGGATTGGGCCAGTTTAGCCCCGGTATATGTCATGTTGGTGGGGTTCATCAGGCGGGTGCCATTGACGGAAGGGCAACGGCGTCCGGGTCGTGGTGTGTCTGCTGAGATGGTTTGGTCCAGCGGATCTGGTGCCGCGGGTTCCTCGCTATGAGTCGGGCGCGGGCAATGCCTGCAATGCGCTTTCTCACGGAGACCCGAGTACCTCTGTCTTTGATGACTGCCCGGCCTATGGAGACGCCGGCATCGCTTTCGAGGACGATGGTGTCGCCGGTGCCAATCTGGTCGGGGCCGTAGCGCTGGCGCCGGTCGGAGTGTCCCGCTGCAGGGTTTTGCCGGCGGAGGTGTTTGGGCAGTCTCTGTTGGTCTCGGAAGGGTTGCCCCGTAGGAGTGCCCTTGCCGTCGACGTTGGCCTTCTGCCTGGCGCGTCCGTTGCTGGGCTGTATTTCGAGTACCCGGCTGGGCAGGCTTTTGATTGTTTGAGCATCTCTGCCCAGCAGGGCAGCGTCGTAGCAGTGAGTCTTTCGTACGTTCAGTTGCTGGCGTTCCCATGAGACTGATGCAGCGTCGGTGAGTTGTAGAGGCAGCCCGGTGGCCTGTAGTTCTCTGATGAGCTTTGGCAGCGCGGCATTCATATGAGCGGCGGACGATAGGTCCGAGCGTTGGGTGCGCTCGAGTATGCGTTTGAGCAGCTCGGGCTGGTCGGCGAGGAATTGTTCGATGGGGCGGTTGTCCTTTCTGACGTTGCAGTCGCGGCAGCAAGCTACGAGGTTGTCGACTCGGTCCGAGCCTATGGCACGGGGTTTCACGTGGTCGAGTTGAAGTCGTACGTTGGAGCGGCGGCAGTAGACGCAGCGGCCTTGGTCGCGGTTCATGATGTAGGCCCGGACCTGCCAGCCGAAGAGTGTGCCCCGTTGGTATTCGATTCCTTGGATGTTCGGGTTCATCATCAGCTGGGGATCTAACTTGTTGCGTTCTATGCTGATTGCGGTGATCGGATACATCTGTCGCAGGAGGCTTACCAGTCGCATGGTGTCCATGCGAATGCTGTCGACGGAGGGTGGCAGAGTTCCTGGCTTTCGATGCCTGTTATCGAACCGTGGTTTCCGGAACCGGAGACGGCCCCGGCGGGTACGCCGGTGGGCTTGCCGCTTGGTGAGGGTGGCCTTGATGCTGGAGGCCCGGTGCTTGAGCTCTAGGGCGGCGAGGACGGTGCGTTGACTGTCCTCCTTGTTGTCGGCGACGACGGCGATGCCGGTGGTACGGGAACCCGGGTCGATGTTTATGGCAGCGTCCTGTACCGACGATTGTGCACGTGTGCGGTGCAGCAGTCGGATGCCGAATAGGCCTTTGACGTGGTGGGGCACGGCGCGGCCGTGCTGCATGAGTCTACGAGCTCGCGCTGGATGGGTGGGCATCAGTGGTTGGCCGTCGGATGAAAACACGGGTGTTGGTTGATAATTGGTGTACTGCATGACCGTAAGGTCAACTCCTTTGGGGGTGCGGTGCATCCTCGCCAATGTGTGGGTCAGGCGTTGGAGGCGGCGAACCGTCTCCGGGCTTTCGGCGCGTTGCTTTCGCATTGCTCGTCCTTGGGCTTTGCAGTTCTCATCCCCTGCGGGAGTCCGGGACTGGATGAACATCCCGGAGTGCGTTGCGTACCTGACCGCCACGTAGCCGCGTGTAGCGGCTGAGGCTGATAGGACTGCTGTTGTTGGAGATTACGGACCCCGTTGTGGACGGTTTCCGTTTTCGCCTACTTGAACATTCCTACTTCAGAGGACG
>JAKZUY010000263.1:0-5145 GCA_047516345.1 Dehalococcoidia bacterium
GTTGCCGCCATGATGCCCCGCAGCGTCGGGTAGCGCGGCTCGCCGAACTCATTGCTCACCGTCACCACCGCCGGGAGCATCGTCTCCACGATTTGGTAGCCGTCCTCTAGCGCTCGCTCGACACGCAACATGCCGTCGCCGGCCCGGGCCATGCCCCTCGCCACGGTAATGCAAGGCAATCCAAGAATTTCGGCCAGACCCAGGGGCACGTGCGCCTGATCCCAGTCGGACGCCTGCCTGCCGCACAGGATGAGGTCGTACGGTCCCGTGTTCCGGACCGCCGCGGCGAGCGCCCGCACGGTTCCGGCCGCGGGCGCATCGGCAATCAAGGGGTCGTCGACGAGCACTAGCCGGTGTGCGCCCATCGCGAGCGGCTTTTTCATCACGTCCATCACGAAGCCGTGCCCGGCCGAGATGATAGTGATCTCGCTTACCGACGAGGTGTCTGACTCCGCGAGTTGAATCGCAGCCTCTGTGGCGTTCAGGTCGAAGCCGTTTGCCACCGGCGATACGCCCGGGGGCGGCACGACGTTGAGGGATTTCTCATCGACGTTGAACTGCGATTGCGGGATGTCGGGGTCGGGGACCTGCTTTACACAAACGGCGATTCGCATCGGACTTGCTGTCCTCCGGGATTCGTGCGGCGAATTGGCGCCGGTTGGCCTGCCTGGCGGGACCAACGATCAGGCCCGGCAAGCCTAACCACGGCACCGGAACCTATCACTCGCCCGCATGCGGGTCAATTGTGGCAGGAACCGCGAAAGGTGTTGCGCGGCACACACAGTTGCGGAGTACCCTTTGACGTTTACGCCGGGCGGCGATGGCAATCCCGCATTTGTGCCAAGGATGAGATGGAAGGCTTGCAAACAGCGCTCACAAGCGTTGGCGCGCCCTTCGATGAGCGGAGGCGTCAACAGTTCAGCAGGTACTCTGAATTGATCGAGGAGACGGCTGGCAGGCTGAATGTCACCGGCGTACGGGGTCATGACCGAATCCGCGAAGAGTTGATCATCAGGTCCTTGCGGTTACTTGCGTCGGCGCCGGGCGGGTTCGTGTCTACGGCCGGATGGTTCGACGGCCGCAGCGTGCTCGACGTCGGCTCTGGCGCGGGGATTCCGGGAATTGTGCTGAAGATCGTATACCCGGGCATGCGATTGGCGTTGCTCGAGAGTTCCAGCAAGAAGTGCGCCTTTCTGGAGCGGGCCACGGCCGAACTGTCGCTCGAAGACGTCGAAGTGATCAACGCCAGGGCAGAAGAAGCGGCGCATTCGCCGCGCTATCGCGAGCAGTTCGATCTCGTTGTGTCGAGGGGTGTAGCGGCGCTTCCGGAGTTGGCCGAACTTACGTTGCCGTTCGCGGTCGTCGGTGGGACCGTGATATCGGTCAAGGGCCTGTCGGGCGAACGCGAGATCGGCGAATCGGAGTGGGCGGCAGGACAACTCGGCGCAACGCCAGCCATTCATCAGGTGGTGGACTCACCCGGCGCCGCTCCGCCGGACCTGCTTGTCTACTGGTTGAAGATATCGCCGTCGCCGGACCGGTATCCGCGCCGGCCGGGCGAGCCCCACAGGCGTCCTCTCACAGAACCCAGGGCGGCGAACCTGTGATGAATAAACCATCTGATAAGCAATTGAGCGGCGACGCCCTGAGACGAGGCGTATTTTCTCTGCCGACAGTCGCGGTGACTTTGGTCGCCGGCGCCTTGCTGTTCCTGACTCTGTTCAGGGTCTTCAACATCGATTGGGGCGAGTTGTGGAACAACGTATCGTCGATAGACCCGCTTATGTACGCTGCGGCGCTCGTCTTGTACTATCTGAGCTTCTGGTTTCGCGGGATTCGTTGGCGGCTGATATCTCGGACGGCCGGTCTCGAACGGTCGGCCAGCGCAGAGGTCCCCGGCGGCCTCAAATGCGGCGCCATCATTCTCATGGGCTGGTTCGCCAATTCCGTGGCGTTTTTGAGGCTGGGCGACGCGTACCGCGGCTGGGCGATGTCGAGGGAGTCGGGCGCGGGGTTTGCGCCGAGCCTTGGCACGGTACTGGCGGAACGCATACAGGACATGGTGGTCGTCTTGACCATGGTGCTCGTAGCGGCGGCGTGGGTGACGGTGGCTGGCGACGTGGACGTGCCGGGGGTCGTGATCATCGCCGCTGCAGGTCTGGCGGCGGCAATGGCGGCGCTGCTGCTGGCGATGCGGTTCTACTGGAAAGTGCTGTCAGTGAGGTTGCCGCACAGGTTGCGCCGATTCTCACAGAGATTTCAGTTGAGCACCTTGCGCAGCTTCCGCGGCCGGGACCTGCCGCTACAGATCTTGTTGGGGCTCGTTGGTTGGATGCTCGAAATCGGCCGGTTCTACTTCGTGGCGCAGGGCCTCGGCATCGAAGTGGGATTCGGCATCGTGATGTTCGCCGCGTTGGCCAACGCCATGCTCACGACGATCCCCACACCCGGCGGGTTTGGCTTTGTGGAAGGGGGTCTGACCGGCCTGTTAATTCTGTTGGGCATCGACGATACAAACGCCCTGACGCTGACGGTAGTTGACCGGTCGATAAGTTGGCTGAGCGTGATTGTGTTCGGCGGGCTGGTGTTTTTCGGATGGCACCTGTACCGGGGACGCGGCCGGCAGACTGACAACACCGCTTCTCCTGCGACCTGACAACCGTCAAGTAGACGCGGGTGATTGCGCCGCCAGTTCAGTAAGGGCGGGTTCGTCGTCGAAGATGATTGCGCCGCCATCTTGCCATTGGTGACCAGACCAAACAGCAGAAGGCGATTCTGAGTACGCGCTACTAATATCCCGCGGCGTGGTTCGGCTTTGCTACCGGGTAGACGGCGCTTTTGAGCAGGTCGCCGTCAAGGGCGACGCCGTTTGGTTCGGAGTAGGGGGAGTAGGTGTAGTTCGGCGTCGCTTCGAGCAGTTCGTGGCCGCGCCTTGCGAGGTCTTGTCGCACCGACTCGTCGATTCGGCCGTCGATCATCACGACGTCGGACTCGGTGTGGAACCGCGGTTGCTGGATAGCCTCCTGTAGAGACATGCCCCGGTCGACGTAGTTCACGATGGACTGCACGAGGGCGGTCCAGATGCGCCTGCCGCCCGACCCGCCGAGCGCGGCCCTCAGCCGCCCGTTTTCGTGGAGTACCACGGGGGTCATGTTGTTCACCGCCCGGGCGTGAGGGGCTTGGGAATTGATGGTGCCCGGGATTGGGCAACCCCAGCCCATAGCGTTGTTCATCATGACGCCCACCCCGGGGTTCACGACGCCGGAAAAGCCATGGTTTGTCTGGGTGAGGCTTACCGCGTTTCGATGACGGTCGACGACGGTGAGGTGGGTCGTTCCGTCGTCCGGGGCAATCCCGGCCGGCGCGGGAAAGTCTGCTGGTCGCGAACGTTCAGAGAACGGCCAAGGGTCGCCGGGGGAGTATTGGGCGGCCTCGGCCTGATCCAAATGTGGCCAGCGCGTGGCGGCGAAGTCCTTTCTCGACAGCGCGTCCACGGGCGCGTTTGTTACTGCAGGGTCTCCCAGAAATGTGAATCGGTCTACGCCGGCCATTTTGGTCGCTTCGATCAGCGTATGAATCGCTGAGGCAGGATCGGAGTCGCTGCCGAAAACGTCGGAATGTTCGATGATGTTGAGGATTTCGAGGAGCGATACGCCTGCGTTTGGTCCATCGACCGCGCGGATGTTGACGCCGCGGTATGTGCCTTCGAGCGCCGAGTCGGACACGATGGGCCGGTATTGCTCGAAGTCTGATGTCCGGAGGAATCCGCCGTTCTGTGTGATGTCGTCGCAGATCATTGTTGCGATGTCGCCCTTGTAGAAGGCGTCGGGGCCGTTTCGGGCGATCTTGCGCAACGTCTCGGCGTGGTCCTTCTGGACCCAAGTCTCGCCTGACAAGAGCGGCCAACCGCCGGAGTAGTAGATGCCGGCGGTTTCCGGGAACCGTTGCAAAAGGCCGCGGTTCTCGACGAGCCACAAGATCATCCGGTGGCCCAATTGAAACCCTTCACCAGCGAGGCGAATGGCTGGAGCTATGGCCTGGTCGAGGTCAATCGACCCCCACTTTTCGAGCGCCGCGGAGAGTCCGGCAACGGTGCCGGGCACGCCGATGGATGTGTGGCCTTCGACGTTGGCGTTGTTCTTGACGGCGGGGTAGGAGTATCGGCGCGACAGTCTGTTGGAGTTGACCTCGGGCGGGACGAGTTCGTCCTCGAGTTCGTACATGTCGCCCCTTGCAAGCCCCGGCGATTGCATGCCGTAGTCGACGGTCCCGCCGCCGCCGCCGTCGAGGAAGACAACCATCACGCCTCCGCCGCCGATGCCGTTCATGAGCGGTTGAAGGACCCCCATGGCGAAGGCGGTGGTCACTGCCGCGTCGACCGCGTTACCGCCGTGTCGGAGGACGTTGAGGCCCACCTGCGCGCCAAGCGGGTGCTGCGCTGCGACCATGCCGTTCTCTGCGCAGATTTCCTGATGGGCCAATACGGGATATGACATTTTCATGTTGAATTTCCTTCGATCCGAGAGGGTGTGGTGAGGCTATCAGGGGAATACGGCAGGTCGTATCATGCCGTGGAATTCATGCGCGTTACGTCGGCGTGTGTGTTTCACAAGTCAGGCCGATGAGAAACAAGAATAGCCGCGGGCGGGCCATGGCGGTCTGGAGCGGGAGGAGATTTTCGAATGAGCGAGACGAGCTTTGACAGCCCGGCAAACGCATCTTCTTCGGAATTGGTAACGATAAACGTCAAAGAGATTCTCAGCTTCTTTGATGAGAAACCAGTCTGGTCAATCAATCACGCGTCTGGTGTAGCAGGCGTGGTTGGCGAAGACCTGAATGTGTCCTGCTTTCGGCGCTACATCGAATCCAATGGCGCGAAAGTTACCGTCCGGACAGATCCTGTGACGACTGGCAGGAGAAAAGGCCCGCGGCTGGATAGATGGATAGTGGTGGATTGGCCCGACGGACGCAGAACCGTCTTTCAGACTGAAATCAAGAATTGGTCAGCACATGCGATTGGGGTCAGAACGCTTCCGGTCCCAGCAAAGCCTGAGCAACTGGCGGCTTATAAGCAACGACGTTGGGAAAGGCAGTGGGACTCACAACTTCAATCCCTAAGACATGACTATGTTGCCAAGGTATTGG
>JAKZUY010000264.1:0-10012 GCA_047516345.1 Dehalococcoidia bacterium
GTTTAGCTGCGACGTAGGCTGCGCGGTGGCGGTCGCCTGAGGCGGCGCCGCCTCATCGCCCATGCAGGCGACGAGGACGGCGGCAAGCAGGACGGCGAGGACGACGAGCGAGCGGGTCGGTCGAAGGAGCACAACGCCCGCTATCCGGTCTGGCCAGCGGAAGTCCATCGAACCCACCGCGATCCTGCGCCGACAATGCTATCGCATCCGCGAACCCTCATCCGCTGACAGCCCGCCGCGGCAGCAGCGAGTTGGCCATCACGGACAGGGAGCTGAAGGCCATCGCGGCGGCGGCGACGATTGGGTTGAGGAAGCCGTGCTCGCCCAATACCGGCTGCAAGAACCCGGGCACCGTGCCGCCCAGAAAGACCGGATATAGGACCCCCGCGGCGATCGGGATCAGCAACACGTTGTAAATAAACGCCCAAAACAGGTTTTGGCGTATCGTCCGCATGGTCGCCTTGCTGAGCGAAACGGCATCGGCAACACCTCTCGGATCGCTCGACGTGAGTACCACCTCGGCGGCATCCATAGCGACGTCCGTCCCGCTGCCGATGGCGATGCCGACGTCTGCAGTGGCGAGCGCAGGCGCGTCGTTGATTCCGTCGCCCACCATTGCGACGACCGATCCCTCGTCCTTCAACCTGGCGATCCGGCCGGCCTTTTCGGGTGGAGTTACTTCGGCGATCACCTCGTCGATGCCGACCTGGCGGGCTATCTCATCGGCGGTGGCTCGGTTGTCGCCGGTGAGCAACAAGGTTCGGACGCCCATCGCCCTCAGCCGCCGCACTGCTTCCGGTGATTGCGGACGGATCTCGTCTTTCACTCCGATCACGCCGGCCGCTACTCCGTCACGAGCCACAGCCAGGACGGTGCATCCGGTCGACGCCAGCGCGGCGGCCTCATGTGAAATACGCGGGTCTGGGGAGACGGCGGCGAGGTTGCCCACGATCACATCGTGTCCGTCCACTCCGCCCTTCGCCCCTCTTCCCGGCAGCGCCTCGAATCGTTCTACAGGCAATACCGGTATCTCGCGTTCCCGGGCAGCGTTTCGCACGGCGGCCCCCAGCGGGTGCTCGGACGGGCCCTCGACCGATGCTGCAAGCTGCAAGAGGTCGTGTTCGGACATGTTAAAGGGCCGCACGGCAATGACCCGCGGCGTGCCCTGCGTCAGGGTTCCCGTCTTGTCGAACACCACCGTGTCGATCCGGTGCGCGGTTTCGAGCGCCGCTGCGTCCTTGATGAGGATGCCTCTGCGTGCGCCTCTTCCCATGCCTACTATCACCGCTGTTGGGGTTGCAAGGCCGAGCGCGCAGGGGCAGGCGATGACCAGCACTGCCACGGTCATTAGCAGTGCGTTGACGAACCGCGGCTCGGGAGCGAGAAACGACCACAGGACGAGTGTCAGTACTGCGGCCACCAGCACTGCCGGCACGAAACGGGCAGTTACTAAATCCACGACCTTTTCGACCGGCGCGCGCGATGACTGGGCCATTTGGACCATGCGAACGATCTCGCCAAGAGCTGTGTCGGCGCCGACGCGGGTAGCCTCGAACTCAAAAGCGCTGTTGCCGTTAACCGTACCGGCGTAAACCGCATCGCCAACCGTCTTGCCGACCGGCGCGCTCTCTCCGGTCAACATCGACTCGTCGATGGCGGAGGCTCCGCTTGTGACCGTACCGTCGACCGGAATGCGCTCTCCCGGCCTCACCGAGACCACGTCGCCGGGCACGACGTCCTCAATGGCGATGTCAGCAACGCCGCCGGGACGGATCACGTGCGCCGTCCTTGGTTGGAGGCCCACAAGCGATCGGATGGCCTCGGACGTGCTCCCTTTTGCCCTGGCCTCAAGGAAACGGCCGAGAAGCACAAGCCCAATGATCGCCGCCGACACGTCGAAATACGTACCGGTAGCGTGTCCGGGTATCCCGCCCGCCTCTCCGGAGAACAGGATCGACCCCTCGAAGAATGGACGAAACGCGGTAACTGCCAGGCTGTACAGGAACGCCGTGGTGGTGCCGATCGCCACCAGCGTGCCCATGTTCGACGTGCCGCGCTTGGCCGCGGACCACGCCGAGCGGTAAAACTGCGCGCCGGCCCAGAACTGAATCGGCGCGGCGAGCGCCAGGAAAACAACGTTCGCGAACGTGGGCGACACGTCCTCGAATACAGGGATCGAGCGGTACTGCATTGCGGCCATCAGAATGGCAGCCACGACAAGGCTTGCGATCGTCCGTACGCGCAAGTCACGCAGATCGCGGTCGCGGCGGGCCTCGTCTTCCGCCGCTGCGGCTGTGCCGGGCCGTTGCTCTGTCGCTGAGTACCCTGCGGCGGACACCGCCGACTCAAGGTCGGCTACCGTCCCCAATCCCACCCTCAAATGAACGTCGGCCGTCTCGGTGGCCAGGTTAACGTGCGCTTCCGTCACACCGTCCACGCCCCGCAGCGCATCTCCAACATGGGCGACGCAGGAGCCGCAAGACATACCCGTAACACGCAGCGTGACCCGCAACTGCCCTCCGCCCGCGGCAGTAGATGTCAGAGCCGAATTAGCCTTTGCGAATGTCATAAGGCTGCAACACGTCCGGAGCTAGTGCGAGTTTCGGCGGCGAGCGCCGTGGATACCCCGCTGTCGGCCGGGGCGCCTGTCGGCACATTGCATCCGGCAATAGCGAGAACGATACTCCATTTTACGCCTACAGGCGTCTACCGTCGCGTCTCCGGCCACGATCTGCCTGCGCCATCCCGCGCCATCCTCCGAAGCATTCGTAGGGGGAAAGTTGCTCTCTAACCTTCGCGTGCCCGTTCCTGCCGTGACAACCGTGATAAAAACGGTTGACGCCCGTCTCCCATTGCCTTAATATTAATTCTGTCGCAGTGTGTCTATTTCTGCCGACAGAGACTTGGTTCCCATTTTCTAACCATTAACCGTTGCCGTATTTCTCATGTGCGAGACATACGGTGGCGGTTTCGCGCGTCTCAATTCCCCACACCTCCACAGGAGCGAATATGGTAGTCGCCGATCCCCGCCTTCCCAGGAGCGCGTTTACCCCAAAGGATTTCAACTCGATCCGGAGCACGGTAAACATCCCGAATCTGGTTAACATCCAACTCAACTCGTTCGATTGGTTCAAGACCAGCGGCCTGGTGGATCTGCTCAAAGAGATTACCCCGATCGAGGACTTCAACGGCGGTCGCTTCGAACTGCACTTCCTCGACCACGAGATTCGCGATCCCAAGTACTCGGAGCGCGAATGCCGCAAACGGGAGATCACTTTTTCCGCCCCGTTATACGTCACCGTCCAGTTGGTGATCAGGTCCACCGGCGAGGTAAAGGAACAGACCCTGTTCTTTGGCGACGTGCCAATGATGACACCCAACGGGACCTTCGTCATCAACGGGGCCGAGCGGGTCGTCGTGTCCCAGTTGGTACGCTCGCCCGGCGCCTACTTCACCACCACCATCGACCCTGCGTCCGGTCGCGCCCTGTGCATGGGCAAACTGATCCCCTACCGCGGAGCATGGGTTGAGCTTGAAACCTCAAACCGGGACCTTCTCTCCGTCAAGGTGGACCGCAAGCGCAAGGCGCCCATCACCACGCTCCTGCGCGCGCTCGGAATAGAGAACGACGAAGAGATCCGCTCCCTCTTCAGCGAAGTAGACACCGACCCAACGCATCAGTACATAGACGCGACGCTGGCACGCGACGCCGCGGTCACGAACAAGCCCGAGGCGCTGCTGGAGTTCTACCGGCGATTGCGGCCGGGCGAGCCGCCCAGCATCGAGAACGCCACGGCGCTACTAGAAAATCTCTTCTTCAACCCCCGTAAGTACGACCTGGGACGTGTGGGCCGTTACAAGCTGAACCGGCGGCTGGGCCTCGAAATACCGAACGACATTCGCACACTCACGAAAGAAGACATCGTGAGCATGATGCGCCGGATGATCAAGATCAACAACGGCGGCGCCAAGCGGGACGACATCGACCACCTCGGCAACCGCCGCGTGCGCGCCGTGGGCGAACTTATTCAGAACCAGATGCGCGTCGGCCTCCTGCGAATGGAGCGAGTGGTCAAGGAACGCATGACCACCCAGATGGACCCCACTACGACCACTCCCGCGGCGCTGATCAACATCCGCCCCGTCGTGGCTGCCGTGCGCGAGTTTTTCGGCGGTTCGCAACTTTCGCAGTTCATGGACCAGACCAACCCGTTGGCGGAACTTACGCACAAGCGAAGGTTGTCAGCTCTCGGCCCCGGAGGCCTGTCACGAGAACGCGCAGGCTTTGACGTGAGGGACGTTCACCACTCCCACTATGGCCGCATCTGCCCCATCGAGACGCCAGAAGGACCGAACATCGGCCTGCTTGGCTCCCTCTCCACGTATGCGCGTATCAACGAGTTCGGATTCATCGAAACCCCGTACCGCCGCGTGCTGAACGAGATTAGCTCCAAAGACGCTGACGTGGCGGGGCGGACGCCCACGGAGGACGTTATCGGCAAAGGTGGAGAGGTCGTGGCGCCGGCGGGCAAGACGATTACGCGCCGAGTCGCCGAAAAGGTCAACCAGCTCAGGAAAAAAATAGTCCGGGTGCATCCCTACGTCTCGACAGACCCTCAGGACATCGTTTATCTGTCAGCCGACGATGAAGAGTTGCACATGATAGGCCAAGCGACGACGCCGATGGACGCGAAGAGCCAGATCAGCGCTTCTCTCGTGGAGGTGCGTCAGGGAGAGAAATTCTCCTACGAGCCAGCCGCCTCAGTCGAATTCATGGACGTGTCTCCGATGCAGATCGCCAGCGTCTCGACCGCCCTGATCCCGTTCCTCGAACACGACGACGCCAACCGCGCCCTCATGGGCTCGAACATGCAGCGCCAGGCCGTGCCGTTGGTGCGCCCTCAAGCGCCGCTCGTGGGGACCGGCATGGAGGGGCGCGTCGCGAGAGACAGCGGCCAGGTAGTTAACTCCACCGTGAACGGCATCGTGGTGGCCGCCACCGGTTCCAGTGTGCGCATTATGGACAACAAAGGCAAGGTCCACGAATTCCCTCTGATCAAGTTCGTACGGTCCAACCAGGGCACCTGCATCAATCAGCACCCAATCGTGCGCAAGGGTGACGTCGTTAAAAAAGGCGACGCCCTCGCCGACAGTTCTTCTACCGAAAACGGCCAACTGGCGCTCGGGCAAAATCTCCTGGTCGGCTTCATGAGCTGGGAAGGCTACAACTACGAGGACGCCATCATCATCAGCGAAGCGCTGGTGAAGGACGATCGATTCACGTCGATCCACATCGAAAAGCACGAGGTCGAGGCGCGAGAGACAAAGCTGGGGCCGGAAGAGGTCACGCGCGATATACCGAACGTAGGTGAGGAAAGCCTCAGCGACCTCGACGAACTGGGCATCATTCGCATCGGCGCATGGGTGGACCCGGGCGACATTCTCGTGGGCAAGATCACGCCAAAGGGCGAGACGGAGCTGACCGCCGAGGAGAAGCTGCTCCGGGCGATATTCGGAGAAAAAGCCAGGGACGTGAAGGACACCTCGCTCAGGGTGCCGCACGGCCAGCACGGCAAAGTCATAGACGTGCGCGTGCTCATAAAAGAGCAGGGAGACGAACTGCCGCCCGGCGTCATCACCATGGTGCGGGTATGGGTGGCGCAGACCCGCAAGATCACCGAGGGCGACAAGATGGCAGGCCGCCACGGCAACAAGGGCGTCATCGCCAAGATACTGCCCCAGGAAGATCTGCCGTTCCTGCCTGATGGCCGGCCGCTGGACATCATTCTGAACCCCATCGGCGTACCGTCCCGGATGAACCTCGGTCAGGTGCTCGAAACCCACCTCGGCTGGGCCGCAGAGAGGCTCGGCTTCCACGCAAGGACGCCCGTGTTCGACGGAGCGAAAGACACGGTCATAGAAGACCAGCTCGCAAGGGCGTGGTTCGTCGAGGAGTCAGGCGCCGTAGACCGCAAAGACCTGGACCGCCCGATCATCGATTGGGCAATTGTCGACAACTGGCTGTCGGAACGCGGTTACGATCGGAGCAAGCTGTGGACCGACGCCGCCACGAAACGCGGGCAGTCCAGAGACGCATGCCTCCGAATATGGCTCAAGGAATACGCCGGCTGCGACGTCAGCGATCTCAAGCCGGCTGAACTCTTCGCTGAGGCCATTCGACAGGCCGGGGACAAGCAACTCTCCGCGCCCATCTTCGGCAAGACGATCCTTTACGACGGGCGCACGGGTAACCCGTTCGACCAACCCGTCGCAGTTGGCAATATCTACATGCTGAAGCTGATCCACCTCGTAGAAGACAAGATCCACGCGAGGTCGACCGGGCCCTACTCCCTCATCACGCAGCAACCCCTCGGAGGGAAGGCTCAGTTCGGAGGTCAGAGGTTCGGCGAGATGGAGGTGTGGGCGCTGGAGGCTTACTCAGCCGCATACACCCTGCAGGAAATGTTGACCATCAAGTCGGATGACGTCGTCGGAAGGGTCAAGACCTACGAGGCGATCGTCAAAGGCGAAGAGGTGATTCAGCCCGGCGTGCCGGAGTCGTTCCACGTGCTAATGAAGGAGTTGCAGGGACTTGGGCTCTCCATCGAACTGCTCAACCAGGAAATGGGCCAGTACGCCACGTTGCCGGGCGACGATGACGCCGCGTTGGCCGCCGCAGCCCTTACAGCCTCCGCCAATTGGGACGACTCTTCAGACTCGTTGGCTCTCGACTTCGACCTCGCCGGATCGCTCGTCTTCGACGACGACATGGAGGATGACGACGAAAAAACGATACCTGACGCTGGCGATGCTAAAGAACGCAGTGACGACGAGCCAAAAGAAGAGTCTCTACAGGCTCTGACCGCCACAGAAAATGAAGATCTGGACGAAGAAAACGATGCCGACCTGGAGAACAACTAGCCGTCTTGCGCGGCCATCCGATCGCACGCGTGTCTGAGTTGTAAGAACTCCGTTTGGAGGAGAACGAACACCAATTCACCAATGGCCCAAGGTCCGGTGGGAGCACCTTTACCGGATCCCTTAATGAGACGTGGACACCTTGCCCTTACGGGCACAGCTAGGGGACTACGAGCCGAATGCAGCAATCTGGCGCAGACTTCAACGCAATACGAATCTCTCTGGCATCGCCGGAGCAGATAAGAGCATGGTCTTACGGCGAAGTGACCAAGCCCGAGACCATCAATTACCGCACGCTCAGGCCAGAGAAAGACGGCCTGTTCTGCGAACGCATCTTCGGACCCACAAAGGACTGGGAGTGCTACTGCGGGAAGTACAAGAAAATCCGCTACAAGGGCGTAATTTGCGATCGCTGCGGCGTCGAAGTCGCCCGTTCAAAGGTACGCCGCGAGCGGATGGGACACATCAAGCTTGCAGCCCCGATAGCCCACATCTGGTTCTCGAAGGGCACGCCGTCCCGTCTCGGGCTGCTGCTGGACCTCTCACCCCGTAACCTGGAACGAATCCTCTACTTCGCCCAGTACATCGTGACCGAGGTCGACGAAGATGCGCGAACACAGGCGCGCGAAGGCCTCACAAACTATCGCGACGGCGAGATAAAGCGCCTTAACCAGGAAATGGAAGACGGCCCTCGATTCGACGAGTCGGAGTCCGCCACCGTGGAACCCGAAGCTTCCGGTGAGACCGCAGACGAAGGCAATGCCGAGGTTGAAGATGCCGAGGCGGTAAGGCAAAACACCCTCGCCGAGTTCCGACGTAAAAAGGAAGAACAGATTGCCGAGGTCGAGAGCACTATCGACGGAAAGATAGCGGAACTGGACGCTATCACGGCGATGGACCTTCTCACCGAGGCCCGCTATCGGGAACTGCGAGACCAGTTCGGAGAAGCCTTCCGCGCCGGTATGGGCGCCGAGTCGGTGCTGGAGGTTCTCAAAAAGGTCTCGCTCGATGACCTGCGAGATGATCTTGCCGACCAGGTAAAAAACACCTCGGGCCAAAGGCGCAAAAAGGCCATCAAACGGCTACAGGTGGTGGAAGCATTCCGCAAGAGTGGCAACAAGCAGGAGTGGATGATCCTCACCATGCTGCCGGTCCTGCCGCCGGAACTTCACCCCATGGTCCAGCTTGATGGCGGACGTTTCGCGACAAGCGACCTGAACGACCTCTACCGTCGGGTCATCAACCGCAACAACCGGCTGAAGCACCTTATGGAACTGCAGGCGCCCGACATCATCGTTCGAAACGAAAAACGGATGCTGCAAGAGGCCGTCGACGCCCTTATCGACAACGGCCGGCGGGGCCGCGCCATACAGGGAAGCCACAATCACAAGCTGAAGTCCCTCACCGATCTGCTGCGCGGCAAGCAAGGCAGATTCCGCCAGAACCTGCTTGGCAAGCGAGTCGACTACAGCGGCCGTTCGGTGATCATCGCAGGGCCGGAGCTCAAGATGCACGAGTGCGGCCTGCCCAAGCGCATGGCGCTCGAACTGTTCAAGCCGTTCGTCATGAACGCCCTCGTAGTTAAGGGCTACGCACACAACATCAAGAGCGCAAAACGCATGGCGGAGCGCGCACGGCCCGAAATCTGGGACATCCTGGAAGAGGTGATCCAGAACCACCCCGTGCTCCTCAACCGCGCTCCTACCCTGCACCGCCTCGGCATTCAGGCGTTCCAGCCGGTTCTCGTAGAGGGCAGCGCAATCCAGATCCACCCCCTGGTGTGCACCGCGTTCAACGCTGACTTCGATGGCGACCAGATGGCCGTACACGTGCCCCTGTCACGCGAAGCGGTCCTCGAAGCCCAGCGAATCATGCTCAGCACGTTCAACATGCTGGCCCCGAGCTCCGGCGACCCCATCGTCGCGCCAACGCTCGACATGGTCCTCGGCGTGTACTACCTGACAGGCATGGACGACATGCCCGATGGATTCGAACCATCGAGGTTCTCCGATTTTGACGACGCGCGCCTCGCGCACGACATAGGGCTTGTCGGTCTCAGGGAGCCTGTAAAGGTAAGAGACGGTTCCGCTGACAGCGGATGGCTCGAAACTACTGTCGGGAGGATCTTCTTCAATCAGGCCCTGCCCGATGAACTCCCGTTCATGAATACGACCGTGGTCCGAAGCGATGTCAAGGGCGTAGTAAGCGAAAGTTTTGCACGCTTCGGCCACGTACGCACCGCTGAGGTGCTGGACAGCATTAAAGACCTGGGGTTCCACTACGCCACCCGTTCCGGCACGACGATCGCAATTAACGACGTCATAACACCTCCGCAAAAGCAGTCGTTGCTCTCAGCCGCCGACTCCAAGATCGCCAAACTGGAAGACCAATACCTCGCCGGCCTCATCACGGCCGACGAACGCTATCAGGCGGCCATCGACATCTGGACCGGCGTTTCGGACAAGATGACCGTCGCGGTGGAAGAAATGCTGCCCAACTACGGCGGTATCTTCGCCATGGCGGACTCGGGCGCGAAAGGTAACCTGGCCCAGATCAAGCAGATGGCCGGAATGCGGGGCCTGATGTCTGACCCGAAGGGCCGGATCATCGAATTGCCCATTCGTTCGAGCTTTGCCGAGGGCCTGTCTGTTATGGAGTACTTCATCTCCACTCACGGCGCCCGCAAGGGGCTGGCCGACACGGCATTGCGGACCGCAGACTCCGGCTATCTGACCCGGCGTCTGGCCGACGTCGCTCAGGACGTGATCATCCTCATGGTTGACTGCGGCACCAGGGGCGGCCTTGAAGTGGACATGCCGAGGGACAAACTCGGCGCCACGGTCGAGCACAGCATTATGAGCCGGTTCCCTTCCGAACCGATAGTGAACACAACCACCGGCGAGGTGATCGGCGAGATCGGCCAGCCGATTGATGCAAAGATTGCCACGGCCATCGAGGAAGCCGGCCTGTCCAGCATATGGATCAGGTCGCCCATCACCTGCGAAGCGCCTCGCGGCCTGTGCCAGAAGTGCTACGGATTGACCCTGGCCACCGGGGAAAACGCCCTGAACGGAGAGGCCGTGGGCATCATCGC
>JAKZUY010000265.1:0-2900 GCA_047516345.1 Dehalococcoidia bacterium
GCCGACGGCGCGTCCGAGTCGGGCCAGGGGAATGCGCCGAGGTCTCGCAAGAACATCCGGATCGAACACATCGCCGAACTTCAGCGAGAGGCGTCGCTTAAGCCGTTTGAAGGGCGCAGCAGGGTTTTTATCATCGACGGCGCCGACGCGATGTCGGCTGAGGCAGCGAATCGGCTTCTCAAGACGCTTGAAGAGCCGGCCGAGGACGTGATGATCTTGCTGATCGCCAGTTCTGCAGAGCAATTGCCGCCGACGGTTGTCTCTCGTTGTCAGCGCGTCGAGTTGCGGCTGGTTCCCGGTGAGGAGATCGAACGGGTTCTCATAGAGCGTTTCGGCGCAGAACCCGAAAACGCGGCAGTGCTTTCGCGTATCGCCCGCGGCCGCCCGGGATGGGCTATCGACGCGCTGAACGATCCGACGGCTATGGACAAGCGAACCCAGTCGGCCCAGCGGATATTGTCGGTGCTGACCGGCGATATCGAGGTGCGGTTCCGTTACGCCCGCGAGGCGTCGGCTATTTTCGGGCGGGATCGCGCCGCGGGCACGGCCGAGATCGAGGCGTGGCTGGGCTGGTGGCGAGACGTGGCGTTCGCAGCGAACGGGCTGGAACAACACGTCGTGAACGCCGACTGGCTGCCGTCGTTGTCCGCTGTAGGCAGCGCGCTCAGGGCCGACGAACTGTCTGCCGCGGTTGACGCCGTCGAGCGCACTCTCGATGCGTTGAGGGCCAATGCGATGCCGAGGTTGGCGCTTGAGGTCATGATGCTCGACTTGCCCGGCGTGGACGGGTCAGCCGTGCCGCAACCGGGCGCAGAGGAGAGTCTGCCATCCCTATCGTGAAATCGCCGCGCCGCCCGGTTGCCGGCGTACGCACAAAACGGAACTCGCCGGTACGGTTCGTCTACGCTGAGGAGGTCGACATCCAAGCGGGGGACCGAGTCGAGGTGGAGATGCCGGATGAGACGTCGCCGGTTGAGGCTGAAGTGGCGATCGCCCCGGATCAGTTGCTACAGGGCAGTGGAGTTGCGCCGGCTGGTCGCGTAGTTCGGCTGATCGCCCGCGGCGCCCTCGGCGGAGTTTGAGTTCGCCCGGCGGTCATCGGTGAACTGGAACTCCTGAACCCACGGCAGGAAAGGCCGCCACGTGGCCAGCATCCTGCGGGCATCGAAGAAGGCGTAGGGGCTGGGCGAGGGCTCGCGAGGGCGGGAACGGAGGGCCATGTTCGCCTCCCGAGGGGTGCGTCCGGCCTTTCGGTGGTTACACCGTTTGCACGCGCTGACGACGTTTTGCCACGTGTGTAGTCCACCCCGTGACCGCGGGACAACATGGTCGAGGGTCAGGTCGCGTGTGTACTTGCCGCAGTACTGGCAACGGTATCCGTCCCTGACGAAGATCTCTCGGCGAGACAACTTTCGGCGGTGAAGCGGCCGCTTCACCATGTAGACCAGCCTAATGACCTCCGGCAACGGGAATGCCCTGGTTGCGCTGCGCAGGAAGTACGGCCCGTGTTCGATTGTCTCGGCCTTGCCGCGCCCCAACAGGGACACAGCGCGCCGGGCGTCGCAGACGTTCAGCGGCTGATAGTTCTGGTTAAGGACGAGGACCGGGGCTCGGGTAATCATTGCGATGTGTCAGGGGCCTCAATCGTGAGTCGGGTTTCTGGCGGTGGGCCGCTAATCCGACGCCCGGTCATCCAGAATGTCCAACGCCGTACTAAAGTCTGCAGGGGCCATGCCCAGCGCGCCGCCGGGCAACACGCCGCGGAGGTCGAGCAAAGCGGGGACGAATGCGGACTCCGTGAGCATGTTGTCCGCTGCGTCTCTCAAGTCGTCTGCAATGAGCCCCTGCGCCGCCCGACGGTTGGGATTTCCACCCTGGTCAGGGTCCTCGAACACGTATGTGTAGCGCGCCGTTACGGTGATCAGACCGATGGCGAGCAGCGCCCAGATGACGACTCCGAGGACGATGCCGCCGCCCTTGTTGACCCAATCAACCATAGACACTTTCAAAGCGGTGTTCGCGGCGCCGGTCACAAACCGGCTCGCAATAAACACCCCGGCGAAGATGATCACGTAGCCGATCGCCGTCGACAGCGCCTCGCTTTCGACGCCCAGGGGCAAGAGGCTCAGCACGTGGCCGGCAAACAGACCGCCAAGCAGCAAAGAAACGTATATGGAGACGGCGGTCACCACACCTTCGACGAGGCCGGTTTTGTATCCCAGTAGAAGCGCGAGGGCCAGCAGGATGAGCAGGACCCAGTCGAATACGATCATGTGGAACTCAGTTTATCGGCCGCAATTGCGCCAGTATGTTTATCCGTGAGTGGTAGTAGGGCGGATTCGCTGGCGCCCAGCCGGTTCGGCGGGCGGTTGTACGCTCGATTTCCAGTAGGTCTGGCAGATGCCGGACGGGACCAGTAGGCAGGCCGGTATTGCGTCCCGTTTGGTGAGAATCGAGTATAACAACGCCGGGGCCTGCGTTTCGCGCGATCATCGCAAGTCGCGTCGGGTCGTCGAATCGTTCGGCTTAGCAAGAATTGAGGTTCAAGCAGGGTGTGAGTACTTGAAGGTCGCAATAGACGGTCCGGTGAGTTCCGGCAAGTCCACCGCCGGGTCGCTATTGGCCCGGCGCCTCGGTTTTTCATTCCTCGATACGGGGCTGATGTACCGTGCGGCCACGCTTGCCGCGTCCGGGGCGGGGGACGAGCGCGCGGTTGTGTCGGCGATAGGTCGGGCGCGCATCGCGGTGGCGGCTCGTTCCGGGCAGTCCGCGGCGATCACGTTGGACGGAATGGACGTCGACGACATGCTCCGAACTCCCGAGGTCGACCAACGAGTCTCGTTCGTATCGGCTATCGCCGAGGTACGGGAGCAGATGGTCGCGGAGCAGCAACGATTCGC
>JAKZUY010000266.1:0-13311 GCA_047516345.1 Dehalococcoidia bacterium
GTGGTCGACGGGTACTTTCCGATCCCGGACGGCCCCGGGTGGGGAGTTGAACTCGACGAACACTTCATCCGGTCCAACCCGCCTGAGTCAGTTAATGGAGTGGTCGCAGACCCCGGCCTCGACATGTTCTCAAATGCCGATTGGGCGCGGCGCGGTCAGGACGCCTGAAGGCGGTCCAACCCCTGCGAACCCACTCCGGTCACCAGTCAGACCCGCTACTACGCGTGCTGACCCCGTCGCCCGTCGCCCGAAGCGCAGCCTCGCAGCCGATCAGGCGTTGGCAATTGGGTTCCGGCCTTGAATGACCGCAAATGACACACCCGCGCCAACGAGGGCGCGGGTGTTCGATCAAGGTGGACTATAAGCCGAGTTCTGTGCCTCGCGGCAAGGGAGTTTACGGTCCCAAGAGACCTTCCTCCTCTTCTTGCTGCGAGGTAGCGGCCATCCATCTGGGCCCTGCGTTACCGCAGGGCTCAAGCGGCCAACCCGGGGGCTGGTCGGGCTACGTCATCGCCCCCCTATTTGGCCTTGCACCGGGCGGGGTTTGCCCTGCCCCGGCCGTTACCGGCCGGGCGGTGAGCTCTTACCTCGCCATTTCACCCTTATCCGCTTGCGCGGACGGTGTGTTTCTGTTGCACTTTCCGTCGGGTCGCCCCGCCCCGCCGTTAGCGGGCGCCCATGCCCGAAGGTGCTCGGACTTTCCTCCCCTCGACGTGTCGAGGAGCGGCCGCCCGTCCGCCTTGGTCGGACTTGATGATAGCAGCGCAGGGCCGCTGTTCAATGCCGTTTATCGGGACCGGCGACGGTTCGTCGCGGGTGCGATCGGCCCCCGTCGCAGTTCGACTTCCGCTCCGTCGGGACTGACGATGACGCGTTCCAAAAGGATGGACATGGCCTGTCTGGCCTCATTCATATCCTGTCCAGTCGCGGCTTCCACAAGCGATGCGGTGTCGCCGAGGGAATCGCTGCCGTTCGCATTGGCAGCACGGGCCCTTCCGAGGTTTTCAAGCGGTAATCTGAGTCTGGCGATGTCGCCATGGCCGGAAGCCACCGACCTGATCGCCTTCATGAATTCCCGCTCTGCGGTGGTGACATCCGCCGCGTGTTTGGCTGAAGAGATGCGGCTCGCGACGTGGGACCCGACGCGAGACACGCGGCCCGATCTGGCTAGCTGTAACAACTGGTCCCTGACAAGTTGCTCGAGTTCGGCTGCCCGCCATGCTGCATGTCCTTCGACCTTGCCCCTGCCGGACCCCGTCCCACCCGGACATTCGTAGTATCGGTAAATCCGGTCGATCTTATCGCCGTTCTTGCGCTTCCATGATCGCTTTCTCGTGAGGCCAAACACCCCCCGGCCGCACAACGCGCAGCGAGCTAGTCCCCCAAGAAGATAGGGTTCGGCAGACGAAGCTCGGCGGACCGGTTTCCGGGTTTCGAGTATGCGTTGGGCCAGGTTGAACGTGGCCCGGTTGACGAGGGGCCGGTGCGAGCTTGAGATGCGGACTCCGTAGCGCGTGTACGTTCCGACGTAGACCCTGTTTCGTAGCACTCCGGCAACGGCGACGGGTGTCCAGGGACGTCCTTTACGCGTCATGTGCCCCTGTTCGTTAAGCCCAGCGGCTATCCTCCGCAAACCCTGTCCGCCAGCAGGTGGCAGTTCTACGTCCGGCGCCGGTCCGTTGTAGGCATCGAACATATACCTGACGACAGCAGCCTCAACATCGTTGACCTTGAGTTGGCCGTCCAGACCGGCCCAATAACCGTAAGGGGTCCGGCCGAGCACCTCGCCGCGGGACGCCTTGGCGAGAATCGCCTCGCGGATTCGCCGCAACGAGCCAGCCGATCTGCCCCGCAGGCTTAAGAGTCGAAGGCTGTTTTGCAGTAGATCCGGGTACTGCGGGTTTAGGCATCGGACTTCAGAGCCCGTGGCCTGCAGTTCCAGCAGCCGTTCGACGAGCGTTTCCAGATCATCTGCGAGGTGCGTGGAATCCGGGGTAAGAACCAGCGCGGGACGGCCTTCCGGCCCTGTGAAGCTCGCTATCAGGCTCGCGTAAGTTTTGTCGCCGTCGGCATCCGTAAACGTCTCGACCAAAGTGTGGTGGTTTTGATCGCAATAGACGCGAATCGTCTCGGCAACATCGAAATCGTGCGACGCTGGATACCCGGACTCGACCCCGGTTGGGGAATCGCCGGGCAGGGGTGATCTGTAGAAGCCAACTGCCCGCATCGGTCAGTCGTTAAGCAGGATCCTGCCGCAACTGCTACAGGAAACGAGGCTCCCTGCGCCCCGAATACGAGCCAATTCCCGGAGGGGCAGTCGTACTCTGCACCCCTGGCACACGCCGCGCTCTACCCGAACCACGGCCACGCCTCCCTTGCGAATCAGGAGAGAGTTATAAAGGGACAAAGTGTCGGCCGGGATGTCGGATGTTGACATCTTGCGCTCTTTGTCCATCTTGAGGCACTGTCGGCCCAAACGCCTTCTTCTGGTCTTTAGCTGGCTCTCGTTTTCGCCCCAGATACGTTCAGCCTCGTCCAGTTCGGCCCGGCGCTTTTCGTTCAGCTTCCGCGCCTCTCCGGCCGCAATCTGGGCAGGTTCGGTCGATTCCTCGACCTGGGCAAGTTCCCGTTTGGCGGTTGCGTGCTCCGTCTCGATGGCGGTCAGCTCGCGAACGTTGGTTATAGCGCCGCCGTACAAGCGCTCTTCCAGGCGGGCCAGGCGTTCGCTTAACGCGGCGGATTCAGACTCTAGCCGGGCAGACTCCAGCCGCGCCTCCAACTCCCCGATACGGGCTTTTTCGGCCCGATCCCTCAAGAGGGGCAACCCACCCTGGGTTTCGAGGTCCCGCGTTACACGTCGGTATTCGCGGCGTTGCGTCGCCAGGTGCCGGTCGGTGAGCTGGAGTTCGAGGAGTGCCCTTGCTGAATTCAAATGATCTCACTCTCTATTGCTGGAAATGGCACTGTGGGGACTGTCAAAGTCTAGGTTCGAGACACCATTATGTCAACAAATCAAAACGTCAAATTGCCGGAACGAGGCGTGTCAAGCGCCTGTACCGGCTGTAAATTAGCCAGCACGACCCTTAATATCCAGCGTAGCGTTTCACGGGCACACGCAACAAACAGAGATGTCGACAAACAATAACCAGAATTTTGATTACCACCTGCCGGAATGCGTGATCCGGCGGCCTCGCACCCGTATCGTGTGCACCCTCGGCCCCGCAACCGATCAGGTCGAGATCATGTGCGACCTGATCCGGGCCGGCATGTCCGTCGCCCGGCTTAATCTTTCCCATGGTGACGGCGAATCTCACCGCAGTTACGTCAAAAACGTCCGCGCTGCAGCGGAGATCATGGGAGCGCCGATCGGAATTCTCGCCGATCTGCCGGGTCCCAAGTACCGTAACGGGGAAGTTGGCGAAGGGACCATCCAGCTTGAACAAGACGCTCCGTTCACACTAACCGCATCCGCCGTCACAACCACAGCAGAGCGCACCAACGTGTGGCCGTCGGGAATTCACGTCGACGTTCAGGTCGGTTCGCGAATCCTGATCGATGAAGGCGCCATCGAGCTAGTGGTCGAGAGCATCGACGGTGTCGACGTTTACTGCCGCGTGACGTCACCCGGCGTCATGCAATCTCGCAAAGCCGTCACGACGCCCGGAGTTACTTCAACACTCGACTACCTGACGAATGAGACGAGATCGGCTCTTGATTTCGCCATGGAAAACGAGGTCGAGTTCATCGGCCTGTCCTACGTACGTAATTCTGAGGATCTAGCGCAGGTCAAGGACTGGCTGAAAAACAGCACGTATCCGCACCAGTTGATCGCAAAGATCGAGGTGGCTGAAGGAGTCAGGAACCTGGAATCGATTCTCGAACAGGTTGACGGCGTGATGGTCGCACGTGGAGACCTCGGTGTGGAGATGCCCATCGAGGACGTGCCCGGCATCCAAAGGCGAATGATCCGGAATGCGAACGACGCCGGAAAAGTCGTCATCACCGCGACGCAAATGCTGGAGTCGATGATCGAATCACCCCACCCAACCCGCGCAGAAGCGTCCGACGTGCACAACGCCGTCCGCGACGGCTCCGACGCGATCATGCTGTCGGCTGAAACGTCGATCGGCAAGTATCCGGTGCGAACTGTCGAGTACATGGCCCAGATTGCCAGGCGCGCCGAAGAGGAGCTGGACTACGGGGGCCTGTTGGAGCGGCGTCGTGAGGCCCGCGAGCGAAATGGGCAAAACCTGGACGAAGCGATCGCCTACGGCGCGGTGCGCACCGCCCGAGCGGTAGGCGCCTCGGTCATCCTGGCCTTCACCGAGTCCGGCAGCACGGCCGCGCGTGTCGCGTCGTACAGACCGGCCACACCGCTTGTAGCCATGATGCGTGACGAAACCGCTGGCCCTCGACTCACTCTTCGTTGGGGTTTGATAACGCTCAACGCACCGGTATTCGACCGTCTGCAGCAGATGTTCCCGGAGGGTTCGCGGGCAGCCAAGGAGACCGGTTTCGCAACGGACGGAGACTTGGCGGTAGCGGTTGCCGGCATGCCTATCGGCGTTCCGGGGAACACCAACTTGCTGAGGGTGATCAGGATTCCGGAGCCGATTACTCCGTTGTCAGGTGGCGTCTGAACCGGCCGGAGCAGGCCCAGTAAACGCGGCGAGCTCGCTCCTCAACTGATCGACGGTCGACCGACTGGCCGCCACGTGTCCGTAACACGCTGCGTTGAACATTTCGGTGATCAGCCCGATGGGCGCGCCCGGCATCACCGACTGCATGTCCGGCACGCGCTCGTTGGGCGTCAGGTTGGGCGCGAACACCAAGCCCCTTGAAACGCCGGCAGTCAGGTAGTCGAAGTACAACAAGAACACTTCTGTCACCCCGACCTCATTTTCCGGATAACGCCACCTCCTCGGCTCCTCACGCGTGCGGGTAAACCAGGACGGCAATAGACCGGCGAGCAATCGAAAAAGGTCCTTTGTTGGGTCTGCGTCCGATTCCAGCGCTTCCCGGTCCTCGTCTTCGCCGCGCTCATCGCGTGCGATGAATTTCCGATACGCCAATGCGAGGAATAAAAACAGGCCGATTATCAGGATGGCCAGAAGCGGGTACTGGATGATGTTGAAGATGTTCTCGAAGAGTTGGCTGTCTCCGGTCGATTCGGCGATGCCCTCGGGCAGGCCGCCTGGCGGGCCGCCCCCCAATTCCGTTTCGGGCTTTTCTTCGTTTCCGAACATGGACTTTAGCCAGTTGAAAATCAACATGATCAGGTTTACAAGGAGTTCGAGCGGGTATCGCAATATCCATAGCAGGCCGTCAACCAACAGGCCCCAGCCCCGATACAGTAGTTTCACGCCGACGCCGCCATAGATGCCGCCCAGCAGACCCAGAATCAAGCCGAGCGCGATTACAGCGAGTATCGAGGCCGCAATAACACGGGCCCAGGCTGCGCCCTTGCCGCGGAGACCCTGCTCAGGCAGGCGCGCCGCCGCGAGGCCGGCGAGGCTCGCGGCGAAGAACGGAATCAACAAGGTCTGTATGCCCACGTCTATCGAACTGATCTGTTCCGCCAACGCGCCAATGGCAATGACCGCGATGCCGATCTTGAAACTTCGCTGCAGCCGATCGGACGCGTAGTCGTCCGCGACGATACCGATCGTTTTGCGCCATATGTACAAGGAGGCTATGAGAGAGAAAATGACGCCGGCGAAAGACTTCGCTTCAAAATCGGCGCCGGTAAGCTTCGCTGCCCAGGCCATGTCGAAGGCGCGGTTGTCATAAAACGTGCCGCTCGCCACCGTCAGGTACACGAGGGTGATCCCGATCAGACCCTCCAGGATGGCCAGCGTTCCCCTGTTGCCGCGAAGCCCCATCGTCAGCCAGCCGACGAACATCCCCGCCGCGTAGAGTGCGAAAACGGTGAACCACCCCAGGGGCGATCCACCCAGTCCGATTAGCAGTCCGATCACGGACAGCAGGGCGTAGATCCAAACGCTTTCGGCAATTGCCAGCGTTCCGAGGATGATCTTGCCGCGATTGTCAGCCAATTGACTTGCCCACCGGTCGTCTGAATTGGGCGTCCGGGTCATCACCGTCTGGGTTGCCTTCACCCATCTGTTCGGCGAAGTATGCGCCTACGGACATCACGTTGAGGTTCGGAATTTCCGGCGGGTCGTCATCGCCGACGTACAGCGTCCGGACGCGGTAACCCTGACGGCCCAGACCTGCGATATATTCGACCGGACCGGGCCTGAAAGCGCCTGCCACGTATATGATCGTCGCGCCTGGCGGCATAGCGCCCCGCCCGTGATTACGGGCCAGTTCGTCCAGGCTTTTCACGGCCATCGGTTTCACCATGGCGAGCGACTTCATGATGCCAAGAAGATGGCCGGGTGAGGTTGCCGGGGGTATTACAGCGCTGCCCTCGTTGTGCGGCGGCACCCCGTTGGCGATAAGTCCAACCCGGTGGCCGGCCTCTGAAGCGCGCACCGCCACCGATGCCGCACACGTGACCGCCCGTTCCAGCACGTCCGCCCGGTACCCCTCCCACGGCCGGTCCGTAGTGGCTGCTTCCAACAGCACTACTGCGTAATGAGACACACTGGGGTCAAACGTCCTGACGAACAGTTTTTCTTGCGCGGCGTGCCGGGCGGTTGCCTTCCAGTCGAATGAACGGACAGGATCCCCGGGCCGGTACTCCCGTATACCGCTTGGCCGCGACGGGTCGTCCCAGAGGCTCATTGGCGTCCTTGTATCGCCGATCGGCCGCGCCGCCGGTAGATCAAGCCACGGAACCGGCACGATCTTCGGGTACACCGTGATGGTTTGAGAAGATTGGGGTTCTTCCCGGGTCGAACCGAACATACCAAACAGGTCGCCGCTCTCAAGTTTCGCAGGACCCAGCCGGTAAAAGCCCCGGCTGGCCGCCCGGACCCGAAAATTGATGCGTACCCGTTCATAACGTCCCAGGCTCGTCACTTCGGTTATCTCGGAGCCCCCCAGAAACGCCCTTTCGGTAATCATTTCGGACGCGTCTTGCAGACCCAGCGGCAAGAAGTCTCGTACGCGCACCCACGGCACGGGCAGCGGCTTGTTGTTCTCCAGTGCCAGCGACAACTTGATTTCATCGCCCTGGAACAGGTGGTCGGCGCTTAAAACGCGGCCGTACGACACCTCTTCCAGTGACAACCGGGCCCACAGCCGCGCCGCCACGGTAACGACAAATACGAGAGCGCCGACGGCCGCGATGAGGGGCTCGCCCAATGCCGCGCCGACGATGACGACGATGACGAGCAGAAGAACGAAAAGGTCTGAGATTGCTGCGCCGCCGCCGGAAATGCGCGGAGGGGGTCTGACGTTTACTGGATACAACAACAAGACTCAGCCCCGCTTCGTTTCGCAGACTCGGTGGACGCGCCGTCGCGCGATGAACACGCGATCCCTTCGCCACGGATCAAGTATGAACCGTACCGATTCTCTCCGTTCGAGCAGCCCTGCGTCACCTCTGGGTCGCCCCATGTCTGTCTGGCCAACATCAATTCCCGATCAACCCCCTGCCATGGCGCCAACGACCCTGAGAGGTTCCGTTCCCCCCTGCGACTTCGTCGGGCAGTTGGACGTCCGGCGGTTCGTTCGACAGGTCGCGGCCGCAGGCGAAGAACCTCACCATCGGTCTCCGCCGTTTATCGGAGTGGTATCGAATCGTTCCTTTCAACATCGGATAACGCATTTCGAGGGCGTCGATGACCGACCGTTGAGTCACCGGGCCGCTCACCGTGAGTTGGAATTCTCCCTGTACGTTGACCAGATTCCGCAGGTGCGGGGGAAGCGTAACCCGGATCATGGCATCGTCTGGACTTCGACGGACAGAACCGCGGGCAAGTCTCGAACTATAGGGGCCCAGTTGTCCCCTGAATCGGACGAACAGTAGACCTGACCGCCGGTGGTGCCAAAATACACGCCGCATGAGTCGAGCGAGTCTACTGCCATCGCCCCTCGTAACACGTATACGTAGCAGTCTTTTTGCGGCAATCCATTGGTCAGCGCTTCCCATTCATGGCCGCCCGTGCGGCTGCGGTAGACGCGTAGTTTTGCCTCAGGCGGGTAGTGCTCCGACTCACTGAGAATAGGAATCACGTACACGGTGTCCGGTTCGTGGGCGTGAACGTCAATCGGAAATCCAAAGTCAGAGGGCAAATTCCCGCTGATTTCGTACCAGGACTCTCCACCGTCGTCACTTCGCGTCACGTCCCAGTGTTTCTGCATGAACAGCACATCTGGCCGCGACGGGTGGATGGCCATTCTGTGAACGCAGTGCCCGATTTCGGCCTCAGGGTCCGGGACATCTACGGAGCGCAGGCCTTTATTGATCGTTCGCCATGATTGTCCCGCGTCATCCGACCGTAATGCGCCCACCGCTGAAATCCCCACTGTGATTCGTTGTCTGTTCACGGGGTCCTGAATGATCGTATGCAGGCAAAGGCCACCTGCGCCCGGAGGCCAGGACTCCGCCGTTTCGTGCCGTCGCAAGCCCGGTAGTTCCTGCCACGTCTCGCCTGCGTCGGACGACCGGAACAGGCTGGCGTCTTCCACCCCGGCGTATACGGCGTTCGGGTCGGTCAAAGACGGCTCAAGTGTCCATACGCGGGCAAAATTCCATGGATGGGGGGTATTGTCGTACCACATGTGCGTGCCGACATCACCTTCGTAGGCAAATTCGTTGCCCACCGGCGACCAGCTTCTCCCGCCGTCGGTCGAACGCTGAATCAGCTGTCCAAACCAAGGTGTCGACTGCGACGCGTAGATCGTGTCGGGATCGGCAGGCGAGCCCTTGAGGTGAAATATCTCCCATCCACCAAAGTGCGGACCGCTAACGTCCCACCGATCCCGATTCCCATCCGCGGTCAGGACAAACGCCCCCTTGCGAGTCCCAACCAGCAGTCTGACTCCGGTCATAGAGAATCTCCTGAAAACTCATCTGTCCTGATCATATGTCGACACACCCCTTAGCCGTTGTCGCCAAACATATTCTGGGCGCAAGGCCAATTGAAGGGCAGCGCCGGTCGGCTGGCCGGAGGTGACGTTCTCTCTGCCATTATCGTGTCAACCCTGGGACGACGGTTAGTCTGGCGGCAATGACCTATGAAACAAAACCCTGTCGACAAGCGGCGGTACATCCGGGGCGATTTATCTTTCGATAGGTACGCTGATCGAATTGAGAATTTCCGAGATGACGTTGTCTCGCGTCCTGCCGCGCAGGCCCGCGGATGACTCGATGACCATACGATGTGCGAGCACGGGATTCGACATCTGTTTGACGTCGTCGGGGATCACATAGTCCCGGTCCGCCAGCGCGGCGCGCGCCTGCGCGGCGTGCTGCAAGCTGAGAGAGGCCCTGGGGCTGGCGCCCAATCTGAGTTGCGAATGAGTCCGAGTCGACGCAATTATCGCGAGAAGGTAGTCGCGGACCGTGGGATCCATGCGCACCTGCTCAACCACATGCTGAGCTTCGAGAATCTCCTCCGGCCCCGCGACGGCCGAAATCGTATCCAAACTTTGTGTTGACTGGAACCGCGCCAGCATCGCCGTTTCCTCTTCGAGTGTGGGATAACCGAGATTCACCCGCAGAAGGAAGCGGTCCAGTTGGGCTTCGGGGAGCGGGAACGTGCCCTCCATCTCGATGGGGTTCAAAGTGGCCAGGACGATGAAAGGGTCGGGCAGGGTGGAGGTCACCCCGTCGATTGACGCCTGACGCTCCTGCATCGCTTCGAGCAAGGCGGACTGTGTACGCGGCGTGGCCCGATTGATCTCGTCTGCCAGCAGGATCTGTGAGAATATGGGCCCTGGCCGGAACTCGAATTCGCCGGACCGCATATTGAAGAAATTGATTCCGAGCACGTCGGACGGCACCAGGTCGGGTGTGAACTGAATGCGATGGAATTCACAGTTGAGCGACGCGGCCAACGCCTTGGTCAACGTGGTCTTGCCTGTACCCGGCACGTCCTCGATCAGCACGTGGCCTCGGCACAGGAGCGCGATTATAGTCAGGTCGATGGATTCGGACTTTCCGACAATCACACGCTGCACGTTTTCCCGCACCCGGTTCGCCAAATCACGAACGTTTGCTATCGACTGACGGGACACCGTCTTTTCCGTTGCTTTGGATTCAATCACCAGTACCTGTCAACTCCGTCTGATACTCCGCTGCCACCATGACGCCAGCGAATGAACAGGCGCTTGCGGGCAAGTGTATTCAGCCTACCACCAGACCAACGGGATTGAATCTGAGTCGCGCCGCCGCCAATTCTCCCGATTCAGTCTCGTCCAGACCATCCGGTCGCGCCGATATCGGCGGCAGCTGGCCGAATCGCGGTTCCCGGATCTCCGGCCACCGTGGAGGCGCCTGGACGCGCCTGTCACAGGATTAAACTACGACGATCGAGTTGGTCAGTCTGCCGATCCCGTCGATGTCGATGCTCACGACGTCGCCTTCGGCCAGGGTGAAATCCGGTGGCGGGATCAAAGGCGTTCCGGTGAGCACCGTCGTCCCGTCGGGCACAGGGTTATGACGTTGCAGCCAGTCTGCAATCTCTACACACGTCCGCTTCATCTCACTAGTAGAGGTCTCCCCGCTAAAAGCCTCAACGCCGTCCCGCACTATGGACATCTTAATGGGCAGCGCTTGGGGGTCACCCAAGGAATCGGGGGTTACGATGCACGGGCCGATGGAGCAAGAACGGTCGTACAGCTTGGCTTGCGGGAGGTAGAGCGGGTTGGCGCCTTCGATAGTCCGACTGCTCATGTCGTTGCCAACCGTGAACGCCACCATCTGCCCGCCATACAGAACGAACGCAAGTTCCGGTTCGGGAACGTTCCAGGTTGAGTCGGCCCTGATGCCCACTTCGCCGAATGGCGGGACAAGTCGTTCGGCCGTGGCCTTGAAGAACACTTCGGGCCTCTCCGCTTCGTAGACCATCTGATAGACGTCGGGCGTTCCGCTCTCCGCCTGCCGTTCTCGCATCGAATCTTGGTAGGTCACGCCTGCTGCCCAGACCTCGGGGGCCGAAATAGGCGACAACAACTTGTACGGGCAGCCCGGAGCTGACGGGTCGAGGAGGGCGGCGACCGGCACTTCATTATTCGCGCCCCCGCGTCCGATGAGCGACTTCGAGACGCCGTCTATATCGGAACCGGTTATCGAGGCGACGCGAAACAGTTCCAATGTGGAATTGACGCGGGGCTCAATCGAAGTCAGGTCCAGCACAGTGGTCTCATTTGTCTGAACGCCAACCCTGGCCTCGCAGTTAGTCATGAATTGGTAGTAGCGCATGGTTCCGGTACCCGTTGCCTCCTGTGGACATCGCCGTCCGTCTGTGTGGGTATCTCGACCTGTGGACGGGGATTGGCCGGATGCTACGTGCACGTCAATTTGATGTCAAAACCGGAGCGGCCGTTCGTTTCCTCGTCATCTGCTCCCGATTAGGTGACACGCGGCCAGCCGGCGGCCAGTGTCGAAACAGGGTGTCCGGCGTTGCAAGCGCTTACCGGCCGAACGGATGTTAAAGACCACGTTTCCGCGGACCAGAGGAAACAAGGCTCGACAGCGCAAAAACTCAGAGCGACTTTGGGCGTATAACAAAATACGAGCACAGATCCCGGGTTTGGAAATCAACGATTGGCGCGACTCACTACATACTTCGCCTCGCTTGTAGCTGTGGTAATTGCCTTGTCAGCCACCTTGGCAGCAGGCGTCGAGGCATCTCAGCCGGATGCGTCCCGGGAAGTTTCGCGACTTCCGATCGTCGAGCACCGCGCCGAAATCGACTTCGGAGAAGAGATCGAGCTGCATGCCGAGATCGAAACCGGCGCGCTTGTGACCGTCGAGGCGAGGGCAATTTACCGTCCGCACGGGCCGTCGCGTATTTCGACCTACGCATACGCTGACGCGCGTGTCAGTTCGGCATTCGACAAACTGACCGTGCAGTTCACGATACCGACCGGCGGGGCAACGTACTACCCACCCGGTACGGAGTTCGACGTCCATTTCGAACTATTGGACAGTGAGGGCGTAACCCACTCCACCACCCCGTTTACGGTCGAGTACCTCGATCCCCGGATCGATTGGCGGCGGGTGAGCAACGGTCCCGTGACCGCCATTTACCACGGGATATCCGACAACCTTGCCAGGGATCTTGTCGATCACGCCGTAACGGTGTTGCCCAGCATCACCGCGACGATTGGCGTCGATGATCCGCCTTCCATAAAGGCTGTTCTTTTCAACTCAGTCAAGGAAGCGACGCCGTACTTCCCCCCCGTCTCAAAGACCGCCACCGACCGGCAGTTTTTCGCCGGATTCGCCATGTCGGAGTTTGGCCTGTTCGTAATGGCCGCGCCGTCACGCGGGATATTCGTCCACGAGATGACCCACCTGGTGGTAGCAGAATCGGAGAAGTCTCCGCTGGGCCACGATGCGCCATCCTGGTTGAATGAGGGACTCGCCGTCTACTTTCAGAACGAAGGCGACGACAGGTCCCTGGAACATCGGCTTGCCAGTCCGGCCCGGGGCGGACGCCTTTTACCCCTGAAGAACATGAATCGCGTTCCCGGCCGTCGCAACGAAATCGGCGTGTTTTACCCACAGGCAGGCCACTTTGTCGGCTATCTGATCGATACGTACGGCCGGGAGCGCATAGGCGCGCTTCTCGCGAATCTCGATTCAGGGCAAGAGATTTCGGATGCGTTCCATTCGACATACGGAGAATCTTTGTACGACGTGGAAAATACTTGGCGATCGACTCTGGGCGCCAACGCGCTGCCGACTCCTGATTCGGCTCGCTCCCAACTTCCGCCTCCGATCACGACCCAATTGCCGCTTCTTCAACCGCCGGTAGACACCGTCAAATCGTCAACACTCGAGCCGCCTGCGGATATCGTCAAGTCAGGAAACCCTGAACCGACGGCCATGCCCGCGCCAACGTCCGCGCCGCCTGGTGAGCCGGGCAGCTACGTGCTTCCTGCTACGGACGTTCGGCAGGACGACGCGTCCGGCCAACTGTCAGCGATCGTCGTCATCGCCGTATTACTGACAGCCTTGGCCGCCCTTTCCGGCGCATTTGTACTTGCAAGGCGGAAGGCGCAGCGCCGCCAGGCGCAAGGTCCTTGACGTAAAGGGCAGTAGATCAGTTCTCGACCAGGTGGTACGCGTCGGGTACCCGGAGAACTTCACAGCTCGTGAAGCGGCCGTCGAAGTTTAGCCTTACCCCCTCACAGTAGCCGATGGCGTCGCCCCACTCCGAGTGTGAG
>JAKZUY010000267.1:0-3726 GCA_047516345.1 Dehalococcoidia bacterium
GGCTGAACGCTGATCGAGACGGCGTCGTGGTTGCCGTGGTATGCGCCCTCGCACTTTGCGATCATGTCCTTGCCGGTGAACGCCCTGGCCGCCCGAATGGCGTTCAAAGTTGCTTCGGTGCCGGAGTTGACGAACCGGACCATGTCGACCGATGGGACGCGGTCGACCATCATTTCGGCCCACTCGATGACAGGCGGGCTTGGCGCGGGGAACGATACGCCGTTGTCCAGCTGGTCCCGCATGGCCTTGACGACCCCGGGGTGACGATGGCCGAGGATGAGGGTGGTCATGTTGTTGACCATGTCGACGCGCACATTGCCATCGACGTCGTACAGCTTCGATCCGTCCCCTCTGGCCACGTAGACCGGGAACGGAGGCCACCATATGGAGTTGCGGGAGTCGCCTCCCGGCATAACCTTGGCGGCGCGTTGGTGCAGGCTCAGGGATTGCTGATTGCTTGCTATGTAGCGGTCGAGATCGGCTTGAAGCAATTCGGTCATTTTTCTGTTCCCCGGCGGCATCGGCCGCCTTGTGTTTCAGGGTAGTTGTGAGCGGGTTGTGGTCATCCTAACCGCGGGGCAGGCTCTGGTAAATCCCGCCCGTGACCGGCCGGTTGCGAACTCATGAGTTGGAAAACGGCTCGGGCGAGCATGGGTACGGCAATGCTCGCCTTGCCGCGGACCGCGAGGTCGACGATTGCGGTCAGCTTCGTTTCGTTAGGGTTGATCTCGATGAGGCGAGCCCCATTGGCCTTCGCGATCCAAAGCAGGCCGCTTGCGGGCCTTACGGTGGCCGACGTGCCGATGGCGACTATACAGTCGGCCATGCCGGTCTGTCTGCGCGCTGCGCTCATCGTGTCTTTGGGCACAGGCTCCCCGAACATCACCGTGTCGTACTTGACCGGACCTCCGCAGCTGCGGCACGGCGCGGGCGGACCGTCCAACACGAACCCGCCGAGCCGTTTCCTCACGCCGCACGTCGTGCACCGCAGGCGGCTGCGGTTTCCGTGGATCTCAATGAGGTCGGTGATCCCGGCGCGTTCGTCGAGACCGTCGATGTTCTGCGTGATTACGCTCCGGAGCGCGCCGTCCCTGACCATTCTGGCGAGCGCCCGATGACCGGCGTGCGGTTGTGCGACGGCCAGAGCGTTCCGCAGTTCCAGGATGTGTGCGTCGATCTCGCGATTCATCTCCCGTAGCCACCACCCCTGCGGATCCGCCTTGAACCGGCTGTAACCGTCCATGGGCGGAGTCCCGTAACGGGTCCAAAGGCCGTCGACGCCCCGAAACGGGGGAATACCGCTTTCTACCGACATCCCGGCGCCGGTCATCGCCACTGCGTAGTCGCTGTCAGCGATCATTTTGGCTGCGAGGTCGATCGATTCGGCGAGTTGCGACGGTTGGCCTACGCCGGACTGATTATTTGTGTGTTCAAGTTGCATGTTGTGAAACTGCGCCGTTGTGCACTATGAAGCGGTTGGCGTTCGCAAGGTATTTGTGGTCGATGAGACCGAAATCGGCCGTGGTCAGCAGGACTTGATCGTAACCGTACACGCCTTCGAGGACGAGCCTTCTTCGTGCGGCGTCCAGCTCAGACAGGACGTCGTCCAAAGCGAGGATGGGCATTCTGCCTGCTGCCGCGGTGACGACTGCCGCCTCGGCGAGTTTGAGCGCGAGGGCGATTGATCGCGCCTCTCCGCGCGAGGCGAACGCGCCTGCGGGTTGGCCGTCGAGTTCGATGTCAAGATCGTCGCGGTGCGGACCGATTACGGTGACACCCTGCGCCACTTCGCGCGCCCGGACCGACCGCAAGGCGTTGAGGATGTTGTCGGCTACGGACGCAGATGCGAAGTCGCCCCCCATTCGCGGACCCCTGGCGCTTCCCGACACCCGCGGCCGGTAGTTGAGGCTCAGGGCGCCGCCGGAACTCAGGTTCTCATGGACCGGGGTTGCGTGAGTTACGAGGTCGTCCACCGCCTTTTGCCGGCGCTCAACGATGGCCGCTCCTTCATGGGCCAATCGACTGTCCCAGAACTCCAGTTCGTCCATGTTCGCCTGGCCTTCCCGAATTCGGCGCAGCAGCTGATTCCTTTGCATGACGACCCTGGAGTAGCGCTGCTGATTCTTGAGGTAGGCGGCGTCGGCCTGAGAAATGAGGATGTCCAGATACCTCCGGCGGAACGACGGGGGACCGGTGACGAGTTCAAGATCGCCGGCCTGGAAGAAGACGATGTTGAGGGCCCCCACAAATTCGGCGGCGGTGCGTACGATGCCGTTTACCCTGAGCGATTTCTGGAATGCGACCGGGCCGAGGGGAGAGGGCGGCGGCGCTTCGATGTCCAACTGCGCCTGAACCGTTAAGTCGTGCTGCCGGCCCACTCCGAGCACCTGAACATGGCCGCCCGACTTTACGACGTCCCAGTTGACTAGCTCGCGGTCGCTCGACGCCCTTGGCGACTTTGCGATTGCGAGGAGGTACGCAGCCTCAAGGAGGTTGCTCTTACCGTGACCGTTCTCGCCTTCGAAAACGCTCAGGCCGGGTTGCAACGCCAGTTCGGCGGAGGTGTAGTTGCGGAATCCCGCAAGGGCGAGCCTTGAAAGATGGATAGCTTCCACCTCTTACGGTGTTTGGGAATGGCGGAATCAGCGCGAAGTACCGTTTCGGCGCACGGGACTTGAATAGTAGCATCGAAGCGGAGCATCTCGGCGGGGGTTGTGTTCATCCAACTCTTGTAGAGGGCTTAGGAACTAACTCAGAACTACCATTGAAGTAGCCAAACCCGTCTCACGCGCTCTCCAGGTTCCCGTTTTCACGGGAAAGACGGGACTTTTGAGATAGTTACTTAGTGTGAAAGGGCTTCGGGGCCCGCAAGGTGTGCAGTTGTCAAAGGCGATCATAGGCATATTGGCTGGTGGCGTCGCCATGGCAGTCGCGGTTGTGACGGGAGTCGTGACCATGGCTACGCAGTTGTTGAAGATGGCCGTTTCCACGGTGATCGGCGGCGTTGTCACATTCGCGGCGGTTGTGGCCGTCATCGTGATCGTCGTCGTGATCCTGTCTGGCTGCTCCTCATCTGAGTCGAGTGAGGTGGGCGAGACTGTCGGGGCGACTAACAGCCCGTCGCCGGTTGTATTAGTGAACACGCCCACGACGGAACCGTTGGCCAGCCCCGCGCCGACCGCAACGACCGCGCCGATCGAAACGGCCGCACCGCAGAGTAACGGTGGACAGCCGCCGCCGCGCGCAGAAATGGCGAGCCCGACCGCAGTCGTAGTCACTCCGACGACCGCGCCAACGACTGAACCGCCGGACAGTTCCGCGCCGACCGCAACGACCGTGTCGCCGCCGCCGCGTGCAGAAACAGCAACGGCAAGGCCGGAGAGAAAAACGGCAAACCCTATCGCTACCAGCACGCCGCCTCCGACACCGGAACCAACGCCGGAACGAGAGTACGAGATCGTTTCGCTCCTGCCGCCCGACGCCATACCGTCGATCTCCAATCCTAAATTCGTTTCAGCCGAAGAGGCGGGGGATGACTACGGGCCGGACGAACTGGTGCTCGGCGTCGAGATCGACGGCGACGCGCGGGCGTACTCGATACCGTTGCTCAGCAGGCACGAGATAGTGAACGACGTTGTGGGAGGGAAGCCGATTGCGGTTACGTGGTGACCTCTCTGCTTTACTGGAGTCGGGTACTCCAGAGAGGTAAACGGCCAGGTTCTCGAC
>JAKZUY010000268.1:0-2811 GCA_047516345.1 Dehalococcoidia bacterium
CACAAGGCAAGCGATGCCACCGGGGCGAGTTCCGGATGCGTGAAAATCCCGGAGTAGTGAAGGCCGGGGCAGGTCGATACTTGCCCTGCCGGTAAGTCCTTGTTTCGCGGTAGGATTGGGGATGCGGAGGCTGGCGCGGCGCTGCCCGTTCGGCCTCTGAGGTTCATGGACAAGGCCGAACGGCGGTATTCGGGATGCGTTGGAAGGGTGTGTGAGATACCGCGTCGTCGGGGCGATTCCGGGGAACCTTAAAACTGGCCGGGGTGCTGAAATCGGTAGACAGGCTGCGTTGAGGGCGCAGTGCTCGAAAGGGCGTGTGGGTTCGAATCCCACCCTCGGCACCAGTTAACCTGATCTGGTGAATGCGCCACTCGGTGGAGCGATCCGCTACGGCCTACGTTGGCAGGGCGAGCGCCGGAGTGGATATAACGGCCCGAAGATAGATCAAGCCAGACGGAATTCACCGGGGCTGGCTTGTAGATACAATTGGACTTGCCAAGCAAAGCGGTTCAATCCCGGGCGACGTAGCCAAGTGGACTAAGGCGGAGGTCTGCAAAACCTCTATTCGGCGGTTCGAATCCGCCCGTCGCCTCCAACCGCCCTTCATTTTGTGTGATCCCGCCCGTCGGCGGGATTTCTTGTATTCCCTGTATTTTCTATCGCGCTGGCCCTGCTTCGGTGATGGACGCATGAAGGGTGACGCCCGGCGGCCATCAGACCACCGGGCGCGGCTTGCGGCGGTGTCAGGGGATGAGGAGGAGCTTGCCCGTGCTCTGTCGACCTTCCAGGCGGCTGTGCGCTTCTGCGGCGGCGGACAGCGGATACTCTCGGTCTATTCGCACGTTCAGTTCCCCGGATCCCACCATGTCGAATACGTCTTTCGAGCGGCCCAGCAATTCCTCGCGGGTCAGTGTGTGATGTACGAGGGACGGGCGAGTCACGAACAACGACCCTCCGGAGTTCAGTCGCTGTATGTCGAGCGGTCCGACCGCCCCGCTCGCCTGTCCGAATAGCGCCAACGTGCCGCGTGGGCGAAGACAGAGCAGACTCTTGTCGAACGTGGACTTTCCGACTGAGTCGTAAACCACGTCGACGCCGTGTCCGTCTGTAATACGTTTGGTTTCGGCTTCGAAATCCTCCTCGGTGTACAGGATGACCTCATCGGCCCCTGCCTCCCGTGCGAGCGCAGCTTTGGCGTCCGTTGAGACCGTGCCGATGACTGTGGCGCCAGCCCGTTTGGCCATCTGTATTAGCAGAAGCCCAACGCCGCCAGCCGCGGCATGAATCAGTGCCGTGTCGTCCTGTCCGAGCTTGTAGGTGTCACGAGTCAGGTAGTGTGCCGTCATGCCCTGGAGCAGTACGGCGGCACCGGCGCGGCTGTCCACGCCGTCCGGAAGCGGCACGAGTTTACGGGCCGGCACGACGGCCAGCTCTGCATACGACCCGGGGACGCCTTCGTAGGCGACCCGGTCGCCTGCCGAGATGCCTTCGACGTCGGCGCCCACAGATTCCACGATGCCGGCCGCTTCCTGCCCTGCCGTAAACGGTGGTGTGACAGGGTACTGGCCGGTCCGGAAATAGACATCGATGTAATTGATCCCTGAGGCGCCGATTTTCACAAGCGCCTCACCATGACCCGGTACGGGTACGGGCGTGTCTTCGTAGACCAACACTTCCGGTCCGCCGAATTCATGGACACGAACTGCTTTCAATTGACTTCCTGCTTCCTTTTAACTATTTGGGAATGGTAGTTTACCGGCTTGTCTGATTGGGTGACCGGGCATAGCGTCTCTCTTCCGGGGATGCCGTAGTTGGTCGAAGTAACGCAGGAACGGATCTGCGAATGAGCTGCGGCGTTGGGGTGGAGTATGTGGCGGGATGCGTGTGATCGGGAGGAAGCGGAACGGGCGGTTTGTTTGGGTCTGGACCTGATCAGTCGGTTGCCCAACCCTGGTTGGCGAGAACTCTTCCTGCCACGACTGAGAGCCGGTTAACGACTCCGGGGTCGCGGGCGTTTGGCGCGGTTGCGATGGCGTGTTCAAGCGCCCGGTGGCATCCGGACGGGCATTCAGCGGCAAGCTCGCCTACTCCCGTAGCTGCGGCATTCACCAATGACCTTGCAAAGTCCGCGTTGTCCTGCAGCACCTCCAGGACCGACTTTGCGCTCACGTTTTCGTGGTCGGCGTGCCAGCAATCGAAGTCCGTCACCATCGCCACCGTGGCGTAGCAGATTTCCGCTTCCCGGGCGAGTTTGGCCTCGGGCATGTTGGTCATGCCAATTACGTCGCAGCCCCAGGTCCGGTACAACTCAGACTCGGCACGGGTCGAAAACTGCGGGCCTTCCATGACGATGTACGTTCCGCCGCGGGTGACGCTCAGTTTGCAGCGCTTGGCAGCGTGTTCAAGAACGTCGCCCAACTGGGGGCATACAGGGTCTGCCATGCTCACGTGCGCCGCTAACCCGGCGCCGAAGAAGCTCTTTTCGCGGGCGAACGTACGGTCGATGTACTGGTCGACGATTACGAAATCGCCGGGCCTCAGACTCTCCTTAAGCGAACCGACGGCGCTGAACGAGATGATCCGCGACACACCGACGCGTTTCATCGCCTCGACGTTCGCACGGTAGTTCACCTGGGTTGGCGAAAGACGGTGGCCTCTGCCGTGCCGCGGCAGGAAGACAAGGCGTTGGCCTTCGAACTCGCCGATTAGCAGTTCGTCTGACGGTGAGCCAAATGCCGAATCGACCTGGACCCATTGGGCGTTACGGAAGCCTTCGAGTTCGTATAGGCCGGTTCCGCCGATGATTCCAAG
>JAKZUY010000269.1:0-4733 GCA_047516345.1 Dehalococcoidia bacterium
CTTGCCCGCCAGTTTGGGAATCCAGAAACTGTGGATTACGTCTTGAGACCGTAGCGTCACCACAATCGGCCGGTCGGTCGGAATGTGCAACTCGTTCGCGGTCACAATCTCCAGGCTCGGATACCGGAACTCGAACCACCATTGATGTCCGATGGCCTCGATCTCCAGCACCTCGCCCCGGTCCAGCGGCGGCGTGTCGTGTTCGTAGATCGCTTTGACCGTCGGCACGGCGATGGCCAGCAGGACGAACGCAGGAAGGATCGTCCATATCACCTCAAGGCGGGTGTTGCCGTGGACCTGCGTCGGTATCTTGTCATTGCGCCGCATCCGGAATCGGAATACCGAGTAGATGAGCACTCCCTCTACGAGGATGAAAATGGCGACAGCAATCCAGAAGACGAGGTAGAACAGGTCGGCCTGTTGCTTGGCGATCGGGCCTGCAGGGTCGAACGTGGACTGATCGTGGGAAGGCGTACAGGCAGCCAGAATTGCTATGGAAGCAACCAGGATTAAGGGGAATAGTGCAGCGCCCCGTCGTCCGGTCGCACTACGAATGAGGGACATCAAAGCTGACTGTGAGTCCGTCCGGGAAAGCGTCGGGACGGCGGTCCTTTCGCCTCGGCTTTTGTCGGCCCAACCAGCGCCTGTAGCGTCGATTGTGCTATTTGTAACAAACGCGCTGAGCATAGCATTGCCCATTATGCCGCGCAATGGCCCCGGCGGCCTGTTACAGCCAAACGAATCGCCCGGCTTGCTCCGTTTGGCCCATCGGAGAGTGACGTGAAAACACTGCTCATCGCAACCCGAAACTCCGGAAAGGTCAGGGAGTACCGCAATCTGTTTGCTGATTTGCCGTTCAATCTTGCCGGCCTTAACGATTTCGACATCCGCCTCGACGTGCCCGAAACGGGTTCGACGTTCGAGGAAAACGCCCAAATTAAAGCTACCACTTACTGCCGCCTTGCCGGCGCCCTCACGCTCGCAGACGACTCCGGCCTGGAGGTGGACGCCCTCGCCGGAGCGCCTGGCGTGCTGTCGGCACGGTACGGCGGACTCGACTTCGATGACGCTGGCAGGTTGGCGCTGCTGCTGTCCAACATGGCAGAAGTCCCCGGATGGCAACGAACAGCCCGGTTTCGCACCGTGCTCGCCCTCGCCGCCCCGCCGGACGCTGACATACTTGAAACCACCGGGGGAATAGTCGAGGGCGCCATTTGCCACCAGCCGATCGGCAACGGCGGATTCGGATACGATCCGGTCTTCTGGCTACCTGAAAATGCCATGACCATGGCCCAGTTGACGGTGGCGGAGAAGAACGCATTGAGCCACCGCGGCAAGGCGGCAATGGCGATGTCGAAGTTCCTCGCGACGCTCGCGTAATATGGTAGCGGATAGCCAGCGGGGTTAGACTCATTCACAACGGGTCTCGGCACAACGGGTTTCGGGCAGTGCCGGGCAAAGTCGAATTTACATGAACACCACTCCCACATTCCCGCGGCAGTCTCCCGGCGCATCCATGGTGGACCGGTTTGGCAGACGTCTGCGAGACATCCGGGTCTCTGTGACCGACCGGTGCAATTTCCGCTGCCCGTACTGCATGCCCGCCGAGGTGTACGGAGAACGCTACGAATTCCTGCCGCGCCCGGAAATCCTCACCTTCGAAGAGATCGAACGGCTCGCAAGCCTGTTCGGGTCGCTCGGCGCAACCAAACTGCGAATAACGGGCGGCGAACCGCTCGTAAGGGCCAAACTGCCCAACCTCGTTGAACGCCTGGCAGCGATCGACACGGTCGAAGACCTGACACTTACGACGAACGGGTACCTGCTGGCGAAGATGGCTCAGTCACTAAAAGACGCCGGACTACACCGAGTCACGGTGAGCCTCGACAGCCTCGATCCCGATACTTTCAGTAAGATGGCCGGCCGGCCGTACGGACCCGAACGCGTGCTCGAAGGAATCGACGCCGCCGAACGGGCCGGACTGAGCCCGATAAAGATCAACTGCGTCGTGCAGCGCGGCGTGAACGAAGAAGATGTCGTCAACCTCGCCCGTCACTTCAGGGGTACCGGCCACATCGTGCGGTTCATCGAGTTTATGGACGTCGGCAACCGCAACGGCTGGAACCTCAACCAGGTGGTGACGGCCAGCGAAATCATCGACCGGATAAACGCCGAATTCCCGCTCGAACCCATCCCGTCGAACTACCCGGGCGAAGTAGCGACCCGACACCGCTACGCAGACGGCGCCGGTGAGATCGGCGTCATCGCCTCCGTGTCGATGCCGTTCTGCGGGGACTGCACGCGGGGGCGTCTCTCGACGGACGGCAGGTTCGTTACGTGCCTGTTCGCATCAGGCGGCAAGGACCTCAAGACGCCGTTACGGGGCGGAGCCACCGACGATGAACTACTGCAGATCATCACCGGAGTTTGGGAGCGACGCGCCGACCGGTATTCCGAGGAACGCGCCGCCAACACAGACTTCGACGGAAACGTATCGCTCCCCCGCAAAAAAATAGAAATGTTCCAAATAGGCGGCTAACCCACCCCGCCCCCAACCGCACACCTTTCCAGTTCGATCTATGGGGCGTCTCTTTTAGGTTCGGCTACATGGCCGTGAGGATTCTCGTCTTCCCCGACCACGATCCGGGAACGACAGGGCGGTTTGGGTCCCCGTTTTCGCAGACCCCGGTAAAACCATCTGTCTCGTCATCCCCACGAACGGATACCTGTGCAAAACCCTTGGGGCGTCTCTTGTGGGCGCCCGACGGGTGGGGTGGCGGCAACGCCCTTACAACCCAACCCGAATCACGGCCCCACCCCGCAAGCGCTGATACCCAACAACCTGCCACATCCCTGCCACCTCGACGTTAGAAGGTTAGGATGGGGTCAACACAGGCCAAACCCACCCCCCACGTGAAAGGAGGGCGCTTGACTACATCAACCGACAAGTTCGAAATTTACACAGACGGGGCGTGTATAGGTAATCCGGGGCCCGGGGGATGGGGCGCCGTCGTCCTCCACGGCACCATGCAGCAACATCTCGCCGGCGGCGAACCCAAAACCACCAACAACCGTATGGAGATCACCGCCGCCATCCGAGGTATCGACGCTGCCCCGCCAGGTTCCGACATCACCGTCTGGTCCGACAGCGAATACGTCATCAAGACCATGACCCGCGGCTGGAAACGCAAAGTCAACACCGATCTCTGGGACCAACTCGACGACGCCGTCTCCAAGCGAAAGGTCTCGTGGGAATGGGTGCGCGGTCACTCCGGCGACCCATTCAATGAACTGGCCGACAAGCTGGCTCGTGACGAGGCTCGCGCAATTCGCAGCTCAGGCGGCCGAAAGGCCGGCAACCGCGGCAGCGCCCAGCGGAGCGAAGCGAGCCCCCGCCTTTCCCACGTCGACAACACCGGTGAGGCCCGCATGGTCGACGTCGGCGCAAAGCCCGATACGGAACGAGTCGCCGAGGCCCGGGGCAGCGTAACGATGAGCACTGAGACGCTGCGGCTGGTCGAGGAAGGCGGATTCGACAAGGGCGACGTCCTTGGCGTGGCCCGGATCGCCGGCGTCATGGCAGCCAAGCAAACATCTAACCTCATCCCGCTCTGCCACCCTCTGCCGCTAACTCAGGTGAACGTCGAAATCTCGCCACTCGCAGACGGCAGCGGCCTCGAAATCGCATCCACCGCCCGAACCCGCGCAAAAACCGGCGTCGAGATGGAAGCCCTCACCGCCGTCTCCATCGCAGCCCTAACCATCTACGACATGTGCAAATCGGCAGACCGCGCCATGGTCATCGGCAATGTGCGGCTCACGCACAAGTCCGGCGGCAAAAGCGGCGACTACCGCGCCCCCTGATCCGGTGCTGGCCGAACGCGTTCCGTATCGAGCCTGGCAACTGTTCAGACCTTGTGACAAAGCCGCGATGAGCACAACTACGTTCCACCGTCATACTCGCGAAAGCGGGTATCCCCGGGGTTGTGCGGGGCGTTCGTCTCATCGACTCTGAACCGTTGCCGCGCCCATCGCGTGATTGACCGGCCTCCGTAGCGTGGCTACCATTCGGTTTAACTGCCCGGCGCGCTGCCGGGCCCCGTGGCGATGTAGCTCAGTGGTTAGAGCGGGCGCTTCATAAGCGCTAGGTCGGAGGTTCAAGTCCCCCCATCGCCACCAACACCCTCTCGGGCGGTTAGCTCAGCCGGTTAGAGCGCATGCTTCACGCGCATGAGGCCGGAGGTTCGAGTCCTCCACCGCCCACCATCCCTTACGTTGCCAAATTGACAGCAAAGTGTTGGCCTCGAAATCCGACAGTGACTCCTCCCAAGGTGTGATGCCTCGTGGACGGAATAACGTCCACCAGCAGGCTCAACTTTCAGTGACGACGGGCAGTCGACATCTCGACGAAAGGAATCCGACATGAACTCAACCCGAAAACCAGTCGCCGTCGTGGTGGGGGCGACATCCAAGTGGCAGTCAGACGGCCGCAACACCCATTTGGCCCACGGCAGGGTGCTCGACGACAGCGAACTGCCAGTCGGCGTGCGCTGGGGCGTAGGAGGAGCTATCTCCCAAAAATTTGCGCAAGAGGGCTTCTTCACCGTGTTGACCACCCGCAATGCTTCCAACGCGGCTGCATTGAACGAAGCGATCCGGGAACAGGGCGGCGAAAGCATGATCGTCGAGTTGGATCTCGCGTCTCGTGACTCTATATCGAAAGCGTTCGCCCA
>JAKZUY010000270.1:0-2585 GCA_047516345.1 Dehalococcoidia bacterium
ATGAACCTCGTCCTCCACGGCATCGAGGACTTCCAGATCGCTCGCGAGGACACCCTCCGCAGTCCCGCGTTCACCGACGGTGCTGGCGGCCTCGCCACCTTCGACTGCGTGATCGCCAATCCACCGTTCTCGCTCAAGGAATGGGGGCGCGAGGTCTGGGAGAACGACCCCTGGGGACCGGCAAGCCGGATCCGACGAAGGTTCAGAAGATGAGTTACCGCATGATGAGGACGTCCTCGGTGATTTACCGGCGTTCAACAGCTGCGGACCGTGTGCCAGCCATGGCAACGACCGGATGCGGCAGCGAACCGGAGGGACCGAAGACGCTCGCCCGACCGGTGAGATCCGAGGCAAGCCCCACCCGGCCGCGGGCCCCGGTGAGCCACCCGGGGAGACCGGTAGCCGTGGCGGCGGCGGTTAAGCGGCGCTCGAGCCTCTGGGGCGTCAGGCCGCCAAAGACGCGGGCGGGTGGGGTCCACGCCGGCCGGCGACAGAGCCAGGACGGCTGGGGCGGCGCCGGGGACCAGTGGCGAGGGCGTCTGAGGTCAGGCCGTTAGTAGTGTCATGCCTCATAACGCCACTCAGCGCCTTTCAAAAACGCTGTGTTGATAGCTGTGAAAAGCTTTTCGGCCCGCTCGGCTGTACCATCGGGCAGGTCAACCACCTTCTCCCAACGGTCGAAACGACACAGTAGCTCTCTAATAACACGCCGTTTGTCGAGTTTCTCGTGTCCGAAGCGCTGGACCAAGACAGACTCCACTCGCTTGGTGATCATGTCGGAGCCGTCAACCGGGAGGTCCGAGTCCTTGATTGCCACACCAAACGCGGCATTGACGCAGTCGAGATAAAACTCGTCGCCCAGAAGGTCCTCGATCGCCACATCCGTCTTGCTGATCCCGGCCGCGCTTCCGAGCATGAACACACGGAACCGAGCCTTCTGCTCGTCGGCCAGTTCCTTCAGCACCAGTTCGTTGATCTTCGTCTTGGCGGCTTTGCCCTCCGAATCCGTATCAAGCAGGACTCCGGAATCCCAACCCTGTCCAACAGCGAACGCCGCGTACATTGGGGTCTTTGGTGCGCCTCGTGCGGGCCACAGATATATCCGTTCGGAGAGATATGGCTTGCCATCTCTTCGTAACAGTCCCGACAGCTTGTGCAGGATCAGCGCATCCTCCCCGCCTTCGACGATGAGGGTCTGACGGTTTCCGAGAAGGCCGCTCATGTCACCCGTCAGTCCCAGTGCAAGTTCGACGACCGCCATCGGTGCACGCTGGCGGCTCACCACGCCACTCTTGACCGTGGCGTGGCTCTCCTCAGTCTCCACGATACGAACGCGCTCGGGGAAGGCCGGATCGACCATCGAGGCGAGGTGAGTCGTATACAGAATCGTGTTCGACTCCGAGAGGCGCTCAAATACCTCCAGTAGATCACGCTGACCAGAATGGTGCAAATGAATGCCTGGTTCTTCGAGCAACAGAATGCACCCCTGGTACAGCCCCTTGCTGGCGTGCGTGAACTTCCATGCGAAGGAGACATGCCATCGGAAACCGCTAGACCGACGGTGTAACCGTACCGGCATACCAACCGCGTCATCCTCCGCAAAGATGTTCAGAGTAGGTCCGTCAATCTCGATGTGGAACTGGACCTTTTTTTGGGTCCAGAGGTCACGGAACTGACTGCTTAAATAGGACGACGCTGTCCGCTTGTCGAAGGATCGAACCGTGCGTCCTTCCGCCGTGCCGCCCTTGGCCAGGAAATCATCGATGTCGACCTTAGCGAGATCAAGTACGATCTTTATGGTCTGCTCGTCGTTCGTCAGCTCGTGCCACTCGACCTGCTTGCAGCGTTCAGCAAGGTCGTTCAGTTCAATCCGTGTGCCGCTGAGGCCGTAGTCTTGAATCAGAACGAACTTCGGTATGTGCTTCTCGGCCCAGGTTGCCACCTCGGCAGAGTCGAAATCCTTGCCCTTGTCACCCTCCACTGAGAATGTCGGACCGGTTTCATAAGACCGCGACCCGACAAGGGTCAGTGCAGCGGGCAACTCGTCGAGTTTGGACTCCTGGGATTCTGCGGCGTTAGTTTCCTGCCCAGCCTCCTCACCATCACCCTGCGCGTCTGGTTCTGGAACGGCAGCCGTGTCCCATAGGGACTTAATCTCTTCAACATTGAGGTCGAACCGCGCCTCGCAGACCAGTGCTGAAGGGTCCTTATTGCCCCAATCGTCAACTGGCCAGTCTTCGTCGATGCTATAGGTTTCGTTGGGTACGAACGGATTGATCCGATAGAGGGCCTCGAACAGGTTGCTCTTACCGGCCTCATTCTGGCCCACGAACGCGGAGATATCGTTGACCGTGATACAGCCAGAGTCCCGGACGTTTCGATAGTTGGTGACTCTGAACTTGGTGAGTTTCATAGGCCTCGCAGCGTCTGATACTTACTCCCGGTGCCGTTGAGCCATTTTACTACGGCGCTGGACGGCGGCGGTGGCGGTCGTCGCCGCGCACCCTGCGAGGTAGTCATTCCAGACGTAGCATTACCCATACTGTTTCACCGACCCGCTACGGTTGCGCCACATGCTCGTGTGG
>JAKZUY010000271.1:0-2992 GCA_047516345.1 Dehalococcoidia bacterium
GTTGCCGCCATACCGTAAGCTTGTCACACGGTCCGGAGAAGACTGAGGAAAAACCTCCTTCCAAATAATCCGCCTCTAGGCTTTAGCTTGGGCACGGTTACGACTACAGAGACACTGTCAACCGAAGCAACCTCGGAACACCACCGGCGTTGCTTCAACGCGCCAAAATTCCCCCTCACCCCAGACCCCGATCCGGGACCTCGCCGACATACCCCACCCTCACCAAACCGTCGTTCCGGCAAGGGTCACTACCCTCCATACCCGTCGTCCCCGACCCCATTCGGGCGGAAAGGGCTTAAGCCTCCCCCAAGGCTACCGAGATCTCAGGTTACGTACCGTTCATTGCGCGTCTGCTTTGTTTCGATCGATAGTATTCCTGAGTTGCGCCATGGTGAACGTCTGATGGCTGCGGGCATCCTTCCACTTGTCTCCTTCCGGCAACAGCTTGGCGAATTGGCTGCCAATGATGACCTGGAAGTAGGTACTCTCAGTGAAGCCGCTGGGTACCGGGCGTCCAGGACCTTCGGAGAACTTGGGGCCCTCCAGACTTTCCAGGAATAGCAACATCCTTTCATTGGATTGAAAAGTAGGTATGTCATCCATACCTACCACTCTCGACCCTTCCACCGTGGAAGCACCATCCTCAACCAGGATTGCTATTCGCTCCGGGAGGTCTGCTCCCGAAAGGAGCACCTCTTCGACCGTGAGCTCGTAATCCTTGTACTTGTAGTAGAACCTCGGTGGCTCGCCGATCCCGGGCTCTTGCTTGGTTCCCAAATCGCGTGAAATCATCCCAATTACCACGGCATCGGACCGCTTTACCATGTCTTCGATGTCCCAACTGGGCAGTAAGCCGAAGGTCTTCACGATTGTCTCGCCCTCGGAGACTGTTGGTGCAGCGGGTTGACCATCCGCTGAGCACCCGGCGCTCAGGGCGGCCAAGAACAGCATGAACACCCCTGCACAGGAGGTGGCGACTCGTGATCTATACCTGGGGATTCTCAATTGCAAATCTCCTTCAATTCCGGCTACTGTTCCGTCGGCGCCGTAGATCTCGCCGATACCAGCTAGGTCATGACCACAGAGCGTGTGGTTCGGCTAACCGGTAGGCGGAAATACGGTTATTTTGTGGCCGGGGCGTTCCCTGATGTGGACGCGGTCACCGTCATTGAAAGGGTCGGCGGAGCGTCTTCGAACTCGCACTGTGACGCCGGAAGGAAGCCTTATTCCGTACTCAGTGAACTCTCCGCGGAACTCGCGGTAAACGACCCGCGCGTTGGATTCCCCGGTCGAAAGGGTGATTTCGAGTTCCGAGGCTCGTAGCAAGGCGAGGACCGGAGCGCCGTCGGCATGTGCACCTGCCGCGCCGTTCACAGGGAATTGTCCTGCCTCGGTCTTCACTTGCCCGCCTACGATGACGCCGGGCGCAAGCATGCAGGGGCCGACAAGTGATGCCACGGCAGGGGACACCGGCGCTGCGTAGACCTCGGCAGGGGCGCCGATCTGGTCGACCCGCCCGTTGCCCATCACAGCTATTCTGTCGGCAAGGGCCAACGCCTCCTCGCGGTCGTGCGTCACGAGTATGGTCGTGGCGCCCGCTTCCTTGACGATCTGCCTGACTTCCCGCCTGAGACCGGCCCGCAGTTCCCTGTCGAGGTTGCTGAACGGCTCGTCGAGCAGGAGGGCCACCGGCTCGGGGGCCAGGGCCCGCGCAAGGGCGACGCGTTGTTGCTGCCCGCCCGATAGCTCGTGGACATACCTGCGTTCAAGCCCCGACAACCCCGTCAGTTCAAGCATGAACCCGATGCGTTGACGTTGGGCGCGGCCGTCCTTCGAATCCAGACCGAACCTGACGTTTTGCGCCACGGTGAGATGCGGAAACAGGGCGTAGTCCTGAAACACCAGCCCCACGTTTCGCTTGTCCGGCGGCACGTGAACGAACGAGGAACCGACCAGCTGCCCGCCGAGCCGCACATATCCGCTTTCGACGCGCTCGAAACCTGCCAGCGCGCGCAACGCTGTCGTCTTGCCCGCCCCGCTCCTGCCGAGCACGCTAACGAACTCGCCCGATTGGGCAAGCAACGAGAATCCCACCAACGCCGGTTTGGTCGATCCGGGGTAGGAGCACGTGATGTCGTCGACGTGGATGAGGCCGGTCTCCGGCGCGTCGGCGCCGGTTTCGCCGTCATCGTGTTTCCAGGGGAATCTCAAGTTCGCAACTCGGTGTCAATGATAGCCGCGTCCACCGGCCCGGCGACCGAATGTCTCCTGATCCCGTTTCGGAGGCTCGAAGGACAGGCTGGCGAACTGGTCGGCTTCTACCCAGTGCTACGGAATCGTTGGTCTCGCAATACGAAGAACGCCGTCGGGATGCCGGCCGCGACTATAAGGAGCAGGGCGGGCGCGGCGGCTCGGGCAAAGTAGGCCTCGGATGCGGCCGCCCATATGGAAGTGGCGAGGGTGCGTGTTCCGATGGGACTCAGGATAAGGCTGGCAGGCAGTTCTTTCATCGTCATCAGGAATACGAGCGCTGCGCCGGCCAGCGCGCCCGGCAACACGAGAGGCAACGTAACGCGCCATAGCGCCTGCCAGCCGGTCTTGCCGAGGCCGCGGGCCGCGTCCTCGATGCGCGGGCTGACCTGCAGCATGGAGGATCGGAGGTTTCCCACGGCGGCGGGGAGGAACAGCACGGCGTACGCGAAGACGAGCAGCCCGCTCGTTTGGTAGAGCGGTTGGGCCATATTGACGCCGAAGAACACCAGCGCAAGGGCTATCACGATGCCCGGCAGGCCAAAACCGATGTACGTCGATCGTTCCAGCAACCTGCTGTAAGGGTTGCTGTATCGCACGGCGAGTAGCACCACCGGTACGGCGGCGGCAACGGTGGCGAGGGCGGCGAGCAATGAGTAGTAGAGGGAGTTGCGCAGCGGTCCCCAGAGCGGTACGAACTCCTCGCCGCCTGAAATCCCCCTGACGAGCCACCAGGCAAGTA
>JAKZUY010000272.1:0-3273 GCA_047516345.1 Dehalococcoidia bacterium
GATCAACTCGCCTGATCCGGACAACCTCTCAAAGGCATCATCCGCGCCGGCTGCCGACTCGATCACGGCCTGGCCCTTCCCGTCGTAGCCCATGCGCGCCGTCTTGAGGACGGCCGGCAGCCCGACGGCCCCGATGGCGTCCCGGAGTTCATCGGAACTGCCGACCCGCCGGTGCGGAGTCCCTGGGAATTCGGCGGCTGCGAGAGTGGATTTTTCAAGGATTCTGTCCTGTGACGTGCGCAGTACCTGGCTCGAAGGGCAAACCGACGCCAACTCCGCGGCAGCGTCGGCTGCACCGGCGTCGACATTTTCGAACTCGTAGGTGACCACGTCGGACCGGCTGCCGAGCTCCCGGGCGGCGTCACGGTCTTCGTAGGGCGACGCGATGTGGTCGTCGGCCACCTGCGCCGCCGGGCAGTTGGGGTCGGGATCCAGAACGGTGACGCGGTATCCCATGTGGGCCGCGGCGATGGCGATCATGCGGCCGAGTTGACCGCCGCCGATGATGCCGATCCGCGAGCCGGGCGGCAGCGGCGCGGGCGGCTGCATCAGCCCGAGTTTTTGACCTCGCTGTCGGCGAGGACCTCTTCGGCGGCTGCGAGGCGCCGGGCTTCGAGCCTGGCCCGTAGATCAGGCTCGGCGGTTGCGATTATCTGTGCGGCCAACAGACCGGCGTTTACGGCGCCGGCACGGCCGATCGCCACCGTTGCGACAGGCACGCCGCGGGGCATCTGCACGATCGACAGCAGGGAGTCCATGCCGTTCAGGGCTGCGCTCTCTACCGGAACGCCAATGACGGGCAGTAACGTCTTTGCTGCGGTCATGCCCGGCAGGTGGGCGGCGCCGCCCGCTCCCGCGATGATCACCTTGAGGCCCCTGTCGGCGGCGGACTGTGCGTATTCGAACATGGCGTCTGGGGTGCGATGTGCAGAGACGATGCGCACCTCGTGTTGAACCCCGAGTTCGTCGAGCACGTCGGCCGCGTGCTGCATGGTTTCGAGGTCGGATCGGCTGCCCATGATCACACCTACCACCGGATTGCTCAAGAGTTCCGCTCCGTGCGCTGAGGTTTTTTGTTCGTCCGGCGTTGCGTGCCGGACCGGTCTGCCAAGTTTACATTCACGGGACGGGCAAGACGCCGTTGCCTTTTGCATCCTGATAGCCCCCTCCCTGGCCAGGCGGGTTTGAAGAGCATGTTTCAGAAGTCCTTTGCGTAGTTTCGTGTGGACCACCATGCGACGAGATTCCCGTTTCCACGGGAATGACAAGATTGTCATACGTCGTCATTCTCTAAGTTACGGCGAAAATCGACATCTGAAAAATTATCGCTGCGGAGATCCGAGGTTTCTGAAACAGGCTCTTGAAACCCGCCGCTACGAATTACGAGCAATGGGCTTCTTCACAACGTTCGTCGAGGGGCCGGTTGGGGTTAGGATGAGAATGAAGGCCGACGCGATTGCAAGACCACGGGCGCATTCGAACGTGCGTCGCCGTCCCGCTAAACCGTTAGCAAAAAAAGTCGGCCAAGACCCCACCTTACAAAGTCGCCAGCCGAAGTCCTGAATATTGAAGAGTTCATTTGTAATCTGCACGGTTGCCGGCATCGAGATCGGGATTCACTTCTCGTGGCTATTCGCGTTCGTGATCATCACGATGTTCCTGGGAATGAACGTCTACCCGTCCTCGTATCCTCAGTGGGCCGATACGACTCATTGGGCAATGGGCGCCGTAACCGCATTTGCGCTGTTCGTGTCGGTGCTAGCCCATGAATTGGCGCACTCCCTCGTCGCGCTTGCAAAGGGCATACCCGTTCGATCCATCACGCTGTTCATCTTCGGCGGAGTGAGCAATTTGGGCTCGGACACGCAACGGCCAGGCGATGAGTTCCAGATATCCGTCGCGGGGCCAGTCATGTCCCTTGTTGTCGGGGGCCTGGCGTTGATGGCGTGGAGGACGTTGGGGCCGGTAAACCCGCGGGAAACGCAACCTCTTGAAGCGGTGCTCTTTTACCTGGGGTGGATGAACCTTGGAGTTGGCGTGTTCAACCTGCTGCCCGGCCTGCCGCTCGACGGCGGGCGAGTACTCCGCTCCATCGTTTGGCAGGCTACCGGCAAGATGGAACTGGGCACAGTCGTGGCAGGGCGTGCGGGGCAGTTCGTCGGTTGGGGGATAGTGGCGTACGGCCTGTACGTGATGTTTCTCCGCGACAACATATTTAACGGGCTGTGGTTCGTCTTCATCGGCTGGTTTTTGGCCAGCGCCGCCAGTTCTGCGGTACGGCAGACGCGCCGGCGTCCGGCTGAGCGTTCCGCGACAGATGTGCAGGTGCGGGAGGTTATGCAGCCGAATCCAGTCGTCGTGGGGCCAGACTTGGCCGTTGGTGAACTCGTTTCGGAGTGCTTCCACAGGTTGAACTGCTCCGCCGCGCCGGTGCTGGACAGCGGAGGTCTGACCGGCATCGTTACCGAGGCGGCTGCTCAGTCGGCTGGAGAGGCCGCGTGGCGACATCTGGTCGTCCGGCAGATCATGGATTCGAACCCGGTGATAGTGGGGCCGAACGATCTGGCGGTCAGAGCATTGAAGCGGATGTTGGCGAGGGGGGCCACGCATGCTGTGGTGGCCGACGGCGCAACGGTAGTGGGGCTGCTTGCGATCAGCCCTTTGTTGCGAATAGCGGACCCGGAGGGGGGCCTTCGTTCCAACAACTGGCGTTCGTGAGTGGGGCCCAGCCACCAGCCACCATCCGTCATCCCCGGAACCCCCAGATTCCCGTTTTCACGGGAATGACGGTCGGGCTGGGTTCCCGTGTTCACCGGAACAACGATAACGTTTCACGATCATACCGGTTCTGACCTGTCCCCCTGATTGAGGTACAGGGCGCCTGGCCTTCGTGACCCCTGCGGCCCAACACCCGTCATCCCCGACCCCGATCGGGGATCTCCGGTTGCGGTGCGGGGCACGGGCTACTAGATGCCCATGATGCCGTAGCCGGCGTCGACAGGGATGATGGCGCCGGTTATTCCGGAGGACAGTCCGCTGCACAGGAACAGGGCGGTGTTTGCCACCTCCTCGTGCGTCACGTTACGTTGCATCGGCGATCTGTCGGAGTAGGCGCGGCGCATTTGGTTGAAACCTGGTATCGACCGTGCGGCGAGCGTCGGCAGCGGTCCGGCCGAGACGGCGTTCACCCTCACGTTTCGAGGGCCGAACTCGTTGGCCAATTGCCGCACCTCATTTTCGAGCGCCGCCTTGGCCGTACCCATGATGTTGTAT
>JAKZUY010000273.1:0-3803 GCA_047516345.1 Dehalococcoidia bacterium
ATTAAGAAGTTTCGCAAGGGGTCAGCACATTTCAACCTTTTCGAGGCGTCGGGGCTTTCGGATTGACCCGCCTGTACGCTGCTTCTAGTATCTGTTCGACTTGATCCACTCCGCCGAAACGACGCACTTATACGAAGAAAGGCCGTCCACATGACTCAAACAGCATTGCTGCCGCAGACCGGCAAGGAATTCAGAGAGGCCGTACGCTCAGGCCGTTTCACGAACCCGACATCCGGTGTCGCACCCGGCTTTGTGCAGACGAACGTGGCGATACTGCCCAAGGAGGACGCGTTCGAATTCCTGCTTTTCTGCCAACGAAACCCCAAGCCGTGCCCGTTAGTCGAAGTGATGGAGGCCGGTCAAGCAGAGGCCGTCCTCTCTGCGCCAGGTTCTGATATTCGGACCGACGTTCCTCTCTATCGCGTCTACAAACACGGCGAGTTGGTCGACGAACCTTCAGACTTGCTGTCGATCTGGCGCGACGACCTCGTGACCTTCCTCCTGGGGTGCAGCTTTACGTTCGAGCACTCACTGCTGCGTAACGGCATCCCCTTGCCCCACTTCGGCACGGACAAGGGCGTATCCATGTTCATCACCAACATCGAGACAAACCCGGCAGGGCCGTTCCATGGTCCGATGGTCGTTTCATCACGATGGATACCCTCAGGCAAGGTCGTGCGGGCCGTCCAGGCAACCTCCCGCTTCCCGGCGGTCCACGGCGCGCCGGTACATGTTGGCGATCCGTCTACAATCGGCATCGCTGACATACATACGCCGGACTTCGGAGACGCGTGGGAACCTGAATCGCCGGACGACGTGCCGGTGTTCTGGGCGTGCGGCGTGACACCGCAGGTTGTGGCGATGGAGTCCAAACCGGAGTTGATCATCACCCACTCGCCGGGGTACATGTTCGTCACCGATTTGAGTGACGAGGACTTGGCAGTGATCTAGTAGACAACCGTCGCCTTAATCATCGTGAACGCGCGTTCGGCGTCGGCCGAAGCTTGACAACTGGGAAAGGACGCTGTCCTCCCCGCGAACTACGGGAATTTGAACATGGCCAGTCCAACAATCGAAGACATAATCCTCCAAAACGACATGCGCAACATGACGTCGTTGAGGCCCCATCTGCCAGCCGATTTTGCAACGGAGTCGGCTCAACTGCTCCTCGACCATCCCGGCAAGGTGCTTATCGTCACGGGGTTTTACATTCTGGCCGCCGCTGCGCCTGAAACCGACGGCCCCCCCGGAGCGGCTGGAATCGGGGAGGCGCTCTCTCAAATCGGATTTGAAGTCGCCTACGTGACGGACAAGTTTTCCAAAGACGCTATGGAGTCGAATGCCTGCGGCAAGGAAGTCATTGAATTTCCACTGGGCACGCACAACGAATCTTCGCGATTCGCCAACGAGTTGATTCAGGATTGGGCGCCCACGTGTCTCGTGTCTATCGAACGCGCGGGCCTCGTCGGCGACGGCACCTACCGCAACTGGAAAGGCCTCGACTTCTCTCCCTTCAACGCCAAGATCGACCACCTGTTCGATCAGCATCCCTATTCGGTCGGCATCGGAGACGGCGGCAACGAGATTGGCATGGGCAACCTTCGACATATCATCCCGGATCAGGAAGGGTTGCCCGACGACCCTTGCGTCACAACCACTACCAAGCTCATGATCGCAAGTTGCTCCAATTGGGGCGGGTACGGGTTGGCTGCAGCTCTTTCGTTGCTCAAAGGCAAGAACCTGCTGCCGTCGGTCGAACAGGGTCACCAGTGGGTGAAGGACACAGTCGCGGCCGGCGCTGTCGAAGGCATGTCGGCCGAACCGAGGGATTGGGTCGACGGCCGCTCGCCGGAAGAAGATTCGGTATGCCTTCGCGACCTGCATGACCTGCTGGCGTCACGGGGTCTGTAGCAAACGTGTTACCGGCGGCGAGTCGCGTTCACGTTTTGTTCCCGGTGACCCATATGCGCTGAAGCAGGAGCCTGAACGCCAGTAGGAGATCAGACTGCATGGCAAGGAGTTGGGACGGATCCGGAGGCGAAACGCCGCGGCCGGCCCGAGACGTCGATATACGCTACGGCCATGGCCTGTTGAAACAGGAAAGCGCGATGTGGCCGCGTTACGCGGCGGTGTCGACGCCAACTGCGTGGCGGGTTGCCCAGCCGTATCTCTCACACCCGCCGGCGGGTGTCGGCATTGTCGACTACCTCGACTGGGGTCACCTGGAAGAGGTGAGCAACCGGCTGCCTGACGACGCCGAGTTGGTGGTGGGGGTCGGAGGGGGAGTGCCTTTGGACGCGTCCAAGTACGTCGCGCTGCGGAAAGAACTGCCCCTGGTCCTTGTTCCGTCGATAGCGTCGACCGGCGCCATAATCCACGGGGTGTTCTCCAGATGGGAAGGCCGCACGTTCCTTCCCGCCCAGACGCCATTCTGTGACTGCGAACACGTGCTTGTCGACTACGACTATGTATTGGAGGCGCCGGAGTACCTGAATACCGCCGGCCTCGGTGACGTTTTGTGCGGTTTCGCGGGAATTGCAGAGTGGCGGCACAACGCGGCCCGAGACGCTGCTCCTCCAATCGACAACGACACGTTGGAATCGACGCTGGACCACCACCGGGAAATTTCCAGTAAGTTTCCGGACACACTCGACGAAGGTAACCTCACACCCGAAAGCGTCAGATTCATCATGACGGCCGTGCAGAACAGGGACGACCGGCTGTTGGTCAATCCCAACGCGCCCGGCGCAGATCACGCGTTCCCCGTAGTAATCGAGATGGTTGCCGACCGGCGCCTCGTACACGGCGAGATGACCGCTCTCGGTTCTGTGGTAGTGGCGTGGGCGACCGGTCAACAGGATGAACTGGTTGACAGGCTGGAACGAAGCAGGGTTCGATTCAGGCCCGCCGAAATCGGACTGACGCGAGATGAATTTCGGCGGATTCTGGAAGATGTGGTCCCTTACCTGGAAAATGGGGGCGTCAAGTCCGTCGTCGCTAGCGAACCGGTTGTCGGCGAACGGTTCGACGCTCTATGGGAGTACCTTGAAGGCAGCCACACTGAATCATGATCGGCTTGACGGCCAACGACGAGTGGGCCCATGACGCTGGGCATTCGCGGCTTAACCAAACTGTTATGGCTCTCGAGTTAGTGTTTCGGGGTCTAATTCGAACCCGCGCGGTTGTGGTTCTCGTATCAAAAGACATGAATGTGATTGCGAATCGACCGGGGCGCGCCCTTACAATTCTGGCGCTATGTTGCGCCGGTCTGCTCGCCGCGGCATTGGCCTGCAATAACGACGCTGCCGGACCCGCCACGTCAACGCCGCGCTCATTGCCGACCGTTCAAACACCCGCCGCCACAGCGCAGGCAATACCGCCAACCGCAGTTGTCTCAACCCCCGCCGTTTCACCGACTGCCGTCGTAACCCCCACGATATCGGCCGGCACTCTCAAACTGGCTCCGACGCCCACCCAGATCGAGCAGGCCCAACGCCTCATGTGGTCGATACTTCAACCCGGGAATAAAGTCAGCGAAGGGGCGATCGCATTGGCCGGCCTCGTCGGCCACCCGGGCCTCGTGCCGGTCCTCCTGGAAGCCGCGACCGTGACCCTAGACCCTGAGATCGCGCTGACAATCGCCGACGCGTTGGAGCGGCTCACCGGCGAACGCGTTGGGGGGGACTATGTGCTGGTCGAACCGTGGATCGAGTGGATGGGGCAGCAGGACGACATCGTCGAGCTACCGGAATTCGCGGCATGGAAGGGCGAGCTCTACAGTCGCATCGATCCCTCATTTAGGG
>JAKZUY010000274.1:0-7392 GCA_047516345.1 Dehalococcoidia bacterium
CGGAAGATCAACCACTCAGTTACGCCGCCCTGTCTCAGCTTTCAGGCATTTCCCGCCCTGAAGCGACTGAACTGTCCCTGACCTGGGAAGAGTGGACCGAAGCAAGGCGGCTGGAGTTGATCGAGCGCCTGACGGGATTGCAGGAAGGTCACAACGACCTCGAATTCGAGGTCGTATTCAAGGAAGGCCTCCGCATGGACGACCCCCGCTGCCGTGTGCTCTCCTTGTCGGGCCTGTCCGAGTCTCACGACCGGACGTTGGTCGCAACGTTTGCGTTGATCTTGCGCAATGATCCAGACACAAGTGTGCGCGAATCGGCTGCGCGAGCATCGGCGGGTCTGGCATCGCTGGCGGCACAAGGACGGCTGACTGAACGTGACAGCAGCCTATTGTGCGCGACTTTGCACGAAACGCTCGACAATGAAGACGAGACGATTGAAGTGAAACGCCGAGCGCTTGAAACAATCGGGTTTTTTGGCCGCATCGACGCGGAGCGCCACATCGATCACCTTAGTTCGTTTGTCGATCCGGCAACGCTGCGTTCAACGCTGATCGCCGTCGCAAGAACGTCAGACCCCCATTGGCTGCCACTCGCGACGCTGCACCTCGATCACTTCGACGCCGGTGTGCGTCACGAAGCCGTCGCTGCTTTGGGCGAAATCGGAGTGGAGGAGGACGCACAGCGACTTGAGACGCCGCTGGACGACCAGGATTTGGCCGTTCAGGAAGCGGCGGTCACGGCGCTCGGCCTACTCGGTGGGCCAGACGCTGCGGTCCTGCTGTCTCGTGCCATGAACGGCCCGGAACCCGCTATCGCAGCCGCAGCCACAGAGACACTGAACATGTTGACGGCTGAAGATGGCATGCTTGAGGTCGCACCACCGGACGACGATTTGGCTGGCGTGGTTTATGGTCCGGGGATGCGGCCTGCCGGTGATCCGTCGGACGACGAGTATTCGTCGGCCGAACGGGAGGGCTGGTCTCACCTGTTCGAAAACGGAGCGAATATTAAGGACAACAACGGCCTCGGTTGAAGCCGCGTTGCTCCTCGACAGCCTGGTTTTGGGACAAGGACCTGAGATTCCTCACTGCGTTCGGAATGACAGTCGAGGGGGCGGGAATGCGTTTGTTCTGGTGTGAACGGGACGTAGTCGCCCGAATTGAACAGCGTACGGCAGGGCGGCTGACAACCTGTATGTGATTTGGCGCCGCGACTAGCCGATCAGCCGGTCGCGGGCTTAAGGAATGCCAATCTTGCCGCGCCCAACAGACTTACTTCGTCGCCCAGAGTGGTCACGGCGATCCTTACGGCGTTGCCCCTATTGGGCAATGAGTGCCGGACTATGGCGTCCTTCAACCTTGGCCATTCGGACTGCAGGGCAACCGTGACCGCTCCGCCTAAAACCAGCGCCTCCGGATCGAACACGTTTATGAGGCTGCCCATGCCGATACCGATGCTCTCGATCACGTGGTCGACGAGCCGAATGGCCGCAGGGTCTCCGGAATTGGCAGCCTCAAATACCGTTCGACTGGTTATTGCTGAAGCATCCCCGCCCGCGCGATCCAGCAAGCCCGGCGCCTCACCTGCGGCCGCCCGTTCCCCGGCCATTCTCGCGATGCCGGTGCCCGATGCGTTGCCTTCCAGGGTGTCGGGGCCGCCCGGTTCGCACGTTTCCTCTCCCGGTCGAATGATGAGGTGACCGACCTCGCCTGCGCCCCCTCGAGCGCCGGTGACGACCTGACCGTTCGCGACGATCCCGCCCCCGATGCCGGTGCTGACCGTGACGTAAAGCAGATTTCGGGCGCCTTTGTGCGGGCCCCATGTCGTTTCGGCAAGAGCGGCGAGCGTGGCATCGTGTCCCACGTGCACCGGCAGATTAAGCCGTCGCACCAGCTCCGGCTTGAGCGACTTGCCGGTCCAGCCCATCATGTTTGGGGGGTTGTCGTAGACGCCGGTATCGGGATCGATTGGACCCGCAGTAGCCACGCCGAGCCCGACGACGGGCGGCGATCCTGCACGTTCGTGAACGAGGCCAATGATCCCGGTTAGCCGCATGGCGGCATCTTCGATTTCACGGCCGGGCTCGGTCGGTATCGAGTCGTTCGCAACCACCTTGCCCTCGGCAGATACGACAGCCGCGCGCATCGTCGTGCCGCCCACGTCGGCGGCAAGGGCATGAACTGCTTCCGGTCGGCTGATCACATTCATCGCCGCCCATCGTACATGAGGCGAAATCATGGGATTTATGACTCCGATTAGCCACGGCGTTTGCCCGGCGGGCGGCCCTCAGGTCATGAGTGACGCCATTCGCGGCCTTACTGCCCGATAAACCGTGGGTCATTCCATGGCAGCTATTGGCGACATGCACAGGTTCGAGTCGCAGGGACGGAAAATCGACCCTGCCACGTGGTCGATCAACGGTTAAACTGGGCAGCCTTAGACACCAGTTCGCGCACGCTGCGGCGGCGCTGGCAGAAAACGGCAACTGACGTCTCTTCACGCGGTGGAAAGCAGGCGACAGATGTCAGAAAGGACATATCCATGAAAGGCTTGGCAGGAGTGTTTCAGGGGGCCGGTGAGGAGATTCTCGTCGAAGAGGTTGATGTTCCCGAACTCGAAGAAGGGTCGATACTCATTCGCAACACAGGCGGCGCAGTGTGCGGTTCCGATCTGCACGGATGGCGGGGCGACGGCGACAAGCCGATGAGAAAAAACCGGTACGTTGGGGGGCATGAGTGCAGCGGTGTCGTGGACACGCTCACCGGCGGAATCACCACCGACTCGATGCGCAGACCGTTGAAGGAAGGGGACCGCGTAGTTTTCCCATTCTTCTTCCCCTGTCAACGTTGTTACCAGTGCGCCCACGGAGAGATGCACGCCTGCACCTACCGCAGCCACCCGAGGATGCGGGGTGATTCCTGGGAGGACTATCCGTACTGCGACGGCGGATTCGCCCAGTACTTCAAACTGCCGCGCAACCACTGGATTTTCAAAGCCCCGGACGAAATACCGGAAGCATCGCTCGCAACGGCAAACTGCTCCCTGACACAGGTCACGTGGGCCTTGCACCAGGCAAAATTGCGATTCGGCGACACCGTCGTCATACAGGGGGCCGGAGGTCTTGGAATATATGCGTGCGCAATCGCCGCAGACTCAGGAGCTTCCCAGGTCATCGCCATCGACGGTCAAAAAGCGCGGCTCGATCTCGCCTCCCGTTGCGGGGCGACCTCGACAATCGACATGAATGAATTCCCGACGCCGGAGTCGCGTGTCGAACGGGTCCGCGATCTAACCCGCGGCGTGGGCGCAGACGTCGTGGTTGAAGTCGTGGGCATCGCCGCCGCGGCCCTCGAGGGCCTTGACATGGTTCGTTTCGGCGGGCGCTACGTCGACGTCGGCAACATCTCAGGCGGCAGTTTCCAGTTGCTGGGCAACAAGGTGATCCTCAACCAGACGCAGTGGATCGGAATCATGCACTACAACCCGTGGGCACTTGAAGCCGCCACGAATTGGTTGGTCAAGGTCAAGGACAAGTACCCGCTGTTCGATCTCGTGTCCCACACGTTCCCATTGACGCAGATCAACGAGGCGTTCGAGACGGCCGAGTGGGTCGGCAGGCAAGGCGGTTCGGCAGCCACGAGGGTGGTGGTGCAACCCTGGGCTTAGCAGCTCAGACCACTCCCCGTTCACGCAACGCAGAAATCTCTTCCTCCGGCATGTTAAGCATGCCGGAGAGGATTTCGCCGGTGTGCTCGCCAATCTCTGGCGCTATGCCGACCGGCATACCGCTGCGGCTGAACTTGATCACCCTGCCGGTCACGTGGATGTTGCCGGCCCGCTTGTCTTCCACCTCGACAATCACGTCGCGCTCCCGCATGTGGGGGTCTGCGGATGCGGCTTTGACGTCATTCACGGGTGAGCACGGCACGCCTGCTTCACCCAACGCGTTGGTGGCCTGTACGGTCGTTTGCGATGCGAACCATCTGGCCAGCTCGGGCTCGATCTCGTGAGCAAACTCGCCACGCCCACTGCGGGACGAGAGGCGGCTGTCCGTAGCCCACTCCGGCCGGCCAATGGCCTTGGCAAACCGGGGGAAGATGTTGTCGCTCGAATAGCTGGCGAGGTAGACGTGGCCATCCTCAGTCTCATACATATCGCCCACGCCGTAGCGATTGCCGGATCGGGGCGTCTCTTCGCCGGTGCCGAGGTACGTGGAAACGGGTATCTCGACGGTCGTATATGCCGAGTCGGCCAAGCAGACCTCGATGGCCTGCCCCTCGCCTGAACGGGAACGCTCATGCAGCGCGGCCAGCGCGCCGATGGTGGCGTGCAGGGCGGTGATTCGGTCGATCAACGGGAACGGAACGAGGGTGGGCTGCCCGTTGGGATCGCCGTTCAGCGACATCAGCCCGGAAATCGCCTGGCCAACCTGGTCGAATCCTACGCGGGAGTGGTACGGCCCGTACTGACCATATGCAGAGACGTTGATCATGATGATGCCGGGGTTCAGGGCCTTCAACGTTTCATAGCCGAAGCCCATCCTGGCGATCGTCCCGGGGCGGAAATTCTGGATAAGAATGTCCGATTCCTTGACCAAATTCCGAAGGATTTCCTTGCCCTCTTCCGTTCGCAGGTTGACCGACAGGCTTCGTTTCCCGGAGTTGTACTGGACCCAGTAAGAACTTTGCCCGCGCACGCGTGGGCTGTTGGCCCTGCTCTCATCGCCTTTCCCGGGCGGTTCCACCTTGATAACGTCGGCCCCCAGCCGGGCGAACACGAGCCCGCAGCGCGGGCCGGCCTGGTACCTGCCCAGATCCAGCACTCGAATCCCTTCGAGCGGTCCCGGTCCGGAGTGGTCTTTGAATCCTTCGATTATGTCTTCATGCAAGGCGCTGACTTCTCTTTCGTTGTTCGTCTGTTTAGTTACGGGTATCGGTAGGCCGCCATTCACGCGGCTACCTCACGGTGTGCGTCAAAAACCTTTGCGGGCCAGGAAGTCGGAGAATGCCTCCGTCACAGGAGTGGGTTCGTTGTCGCCCCGCATGGCGTCCCTTTCGGCGTCGTACCACTCGCGGCGAGTAGACCCCGGCGCATGGTTGACCAGTCGTTTTGCGGCCTGCACCATCCGTGCGTCGTTGGCCGCGATAGCGTGGCCGATCTGCAACGCCTCCGGCAAGACTTGTTCAGGTTCGACGAGCCGGTTCAGCAGTCCGATACGGTATGCCTCATCCGCCTCCACGACGCGTGCCGTCAATAGCAGGTCGAGGGCAACGGGCCTGCCGACTATCCCCGGCAGCAGCCACGTACAGTTGATACGCCCGTAAGAAACGGCCAGAAACCGGAATCTTGTACGGGAGCATCCGACGCGAATGTCGAGTGAAGAAGCTAACACTGCGCCGCCGCCGAACGCGAGGCCATTCAACGCCCCAATGGTTGGCTTTCGGGCGTCGGCGAGTCCCCACACGTCTTCTATATGGCTCGAACTTGGCGAGGAATTGCCGTCCTGTTGGCGTCTCGCCATCTCCTTGATGTCGGCCCCCGCGGAAAACGCCCTGTCGCCAGACCCCGTAATGACGATTGCGTGAGTCTTGCTGTCTGCGTCGAGCTCCTTGAACGTCGTGTACAACTCATCCTGGAGTGTAGAGTTGAGGGCGTTCAAGACCTCCGGGCGGCATAAGGTTATGACCGCTACCGGTCCATCGTGTTCGACCCTGATCGCTTCGAGTGTTTGCATCTGCACCTCCGGCGCGACGACTTGCGCGCCAACGTATTCTAGCCACGTATCTGTGGATCGACAGGGAATGATTGGCGCCAACTTTCGGTCGGCATCGTAACGCTCCGATACGGCCGTTAGTCGCGATCTCCCGTACGTATCCATGTAAAGGCCGATAGGCGCACCGTCAGGGAGACGCGTAGTGGACCTTAATCGCTGGATTCGAGAGGTACCCGATTACCCAAAGCCCGGCATATTGTTTCGCGATATTACTCCGCTTCTGGCCCATCCACCTGCCTTCAGGTACGTCGTGGATAAGTTGGTCGAAGCGCTGAGCGAGTGCGAGGTGGAGGCGATCGGCGCGATAGATGCACGCGGCTTTCTGTTCGGCGCCCCGATCGCATACGCGATGGGATTGCCCATAATCCCATTCAGGAAGATGGGCAAACTACCGCCGGTGACTAAGGGTGTCGACTTCGAACTCGAATACGGTATCGACCGAATCGAGGTGAATCCCCAGACGATCTGGCCCGGCGCCCACCTCGTCATAGTGGACGATCTTCTCGCCACCGGCGGCACCGCGGCAGCTGCGGTCAAGCTCGCGAACGAGGTCGGAGCGCGTGTGCAAGCGTTGGCGTTCGTAATCGAACTCGAAGATCTGCAGGGCAGGGCGGCGATGCCTGGTATCGACATACGTTCCCTGCTGAAGTTGTAGGCGGATCCTGCGCCGCCGTTTCTGATCACCCGGCTTACGAACGCCGCGATTGCCCTGACGTTGTTAGAAATGGTGGGAAGGGACCATCTCGGGATGCGCTCGTGCGTACTCAGCCATCCGGACGCCAAAGTCCTCTTGAATTTGTATCGTGAGTCCGCCATCGACGACCAGAGCATGTCCGGTGATGAACGACGCATCGTCTGAACACAGGAACGCGATGGCTTTGGCGATGTCGTCCGGGACTCCCGTCCTGCGAAGGGGGTACATGTCGCCGTAGAACTCGAGCCCTTCAGGGTTCGACTTCCACATTTCTGCGATGCCCTCGGTAACGATATGACCGGGGCACACGCAGTTCACTCGAATTCCGTCGGGCCCATACTCGGTCGCCATCTGGCGGGTCATGCCAACCACCGACGCCTTGCCCGCTTCGTATATCAACCACCCAGGAGCCTGAAGCAGGCTGTGGACCGAGGCGAGATTAACGATGTTGCCGCCTCCGCCTTCACGCATGACCGGCACGGTGTATTTGGCGCCGAGGTAGAGCGCCTTTGCGAGCACAGAGATGCCGTAATCCCATGCGTCCTCCTCCACGTCCTCAGCGCCGCCCTGAAATCCGGCCGGCATATTCGCCACCCCGAATGCGTTCTGTACGAGAATGTCGATCCGGCCCCATCGGTCCATTGCCTCCGCAACCATGCGTTGACTATCGTCCGCCTTCGATACGTCAACACGGATCGAGACAGCCGTGCCGTCGGCGTCCGTGATCGATTGGACATTGGCTGCGGCCAACTCTTCGTTGATGTCTGCGATCAGAACCTTGGTCCCGCGGCGGGCAAGCGTTCGCGCCGTAGCCCCTCCGATGCCCGTTGCTCCTCCGGTAACAATCGCCACCTGGTCTTTAAAACTGCCCACTGGTTGTTCCTCCGATGCGAACTAAGACGGTGCGGCGACAATAGCCCAAAC
>JAKZUY010000275.1:0-4749 GCA_047516345.1 Dehalococcoidia bacterium
GAGATCGACGCGGCGTCGAACAGGGGCATAAACGATGTCCGAAACCTGCGGGACAACGTGCGGTTCGAGCCGGTGGCCGGCCGCTGGAAGGTGTACATCATCGACGAGGTCCACATGATGACCTTGCCGGCCTTCAACGCCTTGCTGAAGACGCTGGAGGAGCCGCCGCCCAGAACCGTCATGATCCTGGCGACGACCGACGTGCACACGATACCGCTGACGATTATCAGCCGCTGTCAGCGTTTCGACTTCCGTCGCCTCAGCAACGACGACGTGGTGGACCGGCTCGCCGAGGCGTGCGGCGCAGAGGAGATCGAGTGCGATCCGGCCGTGCTGTACATGATCGCCCGCGCCGCGTGGGGCAGCCTTCGGGATGCCGAGAACGTCCTGGAACAGCTCGCGGTCTCGAGCGAGGCAGCGAGGCAGACAGAGGGCGAGGTTTCGATCACCGAAACGGACGCCCGGGAACTGCTGGGGCTGGGCGACAGCAGCGCGTCGCTCGACCTGGCGACGGCGCTGCTCGAAAAAGACGCGGCGAAGGCGCTGACCGTGATCAACGCGCAGGCGTCGCTCGGGGCCGATCTTCAGGCGCTGCGCAACGGCACGGTGGAGGCCCTGCGAGCCGGCCTGCTGATCAAGGCGGGTGTGAGGGATGCGCAGGATCAACCCGCCGAGGTGTTGGAAGCCATGCGTCGGACGGGGCAGTCGGCATCGGTGGACCATCTATTACACGTGTTGTCCGTTGTCGGGCAGGCACAGATGAGGGGTGGCACGTCGTCTCCCCTCCCGCTCGAACTCGCAGCCCTCAAGGCCGTCACGCCACCGGCCGCCCCGCAGGCGCCAGCCCGCTCCGGGCCCGCCGCTGCCAGCGCCCCGTCCCGGCCGGCCCCACAGCGGCCCGCCGGACCTCCGCCGCCTCGCCGTGGGCCTGCCCCGCCGCGTGAAGCCAGCCGGGCGATGCCGCGGGAGACCGGCCGACCGATGCCGCGTACCGTTCGTGAGGAGTCGGGCCCGCCGCCTCGCCGTGAGATGACGCCGTCGCAGCAACGCTGGAGCGAGGTCCAGTACGCATTGCGCCGCACCAAGTTCCGCAAGTACGTAATCGGAGCGCTGCTGAAGAACGCGGAGGCCGACGAACCCGCCAACGGCGAATTGCGCCTGCGCTTCAAGAGCAAGTCTCTACGCGAGAATCTCGTCGAGGAACTTCAGGACCCGCGGGCCAGGGCAGCGCTGGACAACGCGGTGAGGGATGTGTACGGAGCGGAACTGAACGTTCAGGTCGGTGACAACGGCGCGCCCGGCCCGGCCCGACAGCCCGTGCCATCGGCGGAGTCGAGTCCGCTCGTGCGCGCTGCATTGTCGATGGGCGCGCGGGTTGTTGAGTCGGAGTAGACGGCGCCCGACACCCAATCCACCCGTGGGGGCGTCTCTCGTGGGTGCCCGTTGGGGCGGGATATGTGTGTTGTACTTCCGTTGCCCCGCATCTCCCCAGGGTGTCTCTCCGAGGCGCCCGATGGGGGTGGACTTGAAGGGTAATTCTGAAGCAGCTCCTTATTAGACACCCTCTAAGGCGTTAGGATTGGGGACCAAAGCCGTCTCAAAACTCCCGTCATTCTCGCGAAAGCGGGAATCTGGAGAGCGCGGGAGACGGGTTTGGCTACTTGAAGGGCAGTTCTGAAATAGCTTCTAAAGCCCTCCGAACGGCGGAGGGAGCGCTCTGGCGCGTGAATCTATGCAATCCTTTTTCCATCGGGGGTGAACTCTAGTGAACCGTAATATGATGGCGCAGGCCCGCCAGATGCAGGCTCGGCTCGCCCAGATGCAGCAGGAGCTCGCCGAAGCCCGCACGGAGGCCTCCGCAGGCGGCGGTGTCATAAGGGCCGTGGTGATCGGGGGCAACAAGGTGGAATCGATCAAGATATCGCCAGAAGTGGTCGACCCGGAAGACGTCGAGCTTCTCGAAGACCTCGTCACGGCAGCGGTTAACGAGGCTCTCGAAACCGCCCACGCGAACGCGGCGTCAAAGATGGGCGCCATCACGGGCGGCCTGAACATCCCCGGTCTTACCTGAACATGTCGACCTCCGGCATCGCGCCTTCTACGGCGCCACCCGTGGCGCGGCTCATAGACGCCTTTCACCGGTTGCCCGGAGTTGGCCCCAAGGGGGCGCAGCGCCTCACCTACTTCCTGATCCGCATGCCGCGGAAGGAGGCGGAGGAACTGGCAGAGGCGATTCTCTCCGTGAAGGACCGGATCGTTCTTTGCGACACCTGCGCCAACATCGGCGAGAAGGCCGAATGCGCGGTATGCGCCGACCTGACACGCGACCGGGCGCGGATCTGCGTGGTGGAGGAGCCGCTCGATGTCGTTGCGATAGAGCGCACCCACGTATTCAGGGGCACTTACCACGTGCTGCACGGCGTCATATCTCCCGTTAACGGCGTGGGACCGGAAGATCTGAGGATACGAGAACTCCTTGAACGGCTAAAGGACGAACGCGTGCAGGAGGTGATCCTGGCGACCAACCCCAACCTTGAGGGAGAGGCGACGGCGATGTACCTGCAACGCCTGATCGGGCCGCTCGGAATCAGGGTGACGCGCCTCGCACGCGGGCTGCCTGCGGGGGCCGACCTCGAGTACGCAGACGACGCCACACTTACTCACGCCCTGGAGGCGCGCACACTGCTCGATGGAACGACTCCGGAGAAACAGGTCTAGCAGGCGGGAAACGGCCCTGGTCCGTGCCATTCCCGTGAAAAGACACCTTTGCGTAACCAACTCCCCAACGTGTCACCCCGACTCCTCGATATGTCATTACTGTGAAAATAGACGCTGCCGCCATGTCGTATTGTAGTGGCGGGTTTCAAACCCGCCTTCCCCGAGGCCGCGAGACGGCGCCCCACTTTCATCACCTCGTGTGGCCTCCGCAAGGCCATAGTCGTTCCGAGCGCAGCCGAGGAACCTAAGCCATCCAGACGGCCTACCCCGCCTTACCACCAAAATACAAGGGTGACATGGGGCGCTAAGGGTGATATGGAGTGAGGAATCACTGGTCGGGGAGCTAGTTATTCAAAGGTCACTGAAAACGGGAACCCACCTCTGCGCGGCCCGGCGACGATCAAGTTGACTACGCGCTCCCGTACGTACTCCACAGAAGGCGTGGTTGTTCGCCAACGCGACATCGGCGAGGCGGATCGACTGCTGTGGATCATCACGCCCGACCACGGCATCATCCGGTCGGTTGCGAGAAGCGCACGAAAGCCGGGGTCGAAACTCGGCGGCCACATCGACCTGCTGCGCCACGTCTCCCTGTCGATGCGGACGGGCAGGACTTTGGACCAGGTTTCGCAGGTGGAGACGATCTCCGGCTTCGTCCCGCTGCGGCAGAACCTCGTCAGGGCGTCGACGGGATCGTACGTCGCGGAATTGGCGGAACGATTCAGCGTCGAGGGCGGACCCAACCGCCAATTATTCGAACTGCTCGTGTCTGTGCTGGGTTACCTGCAGACGACGTCCAGGACGCAACGGCTCCCCCGTTGGTTCGAGTTGCGGCTACTGTCGATCTCGGGCTTCATGCCGGAGTTGTACGCATGTGTCGACTGCGGCGGCGAGCTTGTTCAGGGTGACCACGTATTTTCGTCGGAGCGCGGCGGCGTCGTGTGCCCCGAATGCCGATCTGCCGGCGGCGACGTTCTTCTGCCCGCGAACGAGGGCGTTATAAAGCTGCTGCGCTTCCTGCACACCGCCGAGTGGGAGAGCGCTGAGCGCCTAAAGCTCCACGCCGAGGTGTCCCGCCAGACCGCCCGCATACTGCGCGCCCACATGCGCTACGTCCTGGACCACTCCATCCGCTCCATAGCCTTCCTGGACGAGGTAAACAAGTACCCAACTCCCGGTGGCTAATCGCCGCGAGAAAGGGTCGCCGGGCTGGGACAAACTAAGAGGGTGTCTAATAAGTCCCGCTGTCACCCTGAGCGAAGTCGAAGGGTCTGGGCTCGAGAGTTGGGGTGTCCAGCTTGGCAGACACTAAGTTTTCCGATCCACTAACGATGACAAACCTTTACAGTCCGGTCCAACGGCGCCTTCTTGGACACCCTCTAATATCTGGTTTAATGTTTGGTCATGGCTACAACCGTATTGAACATGCAAGAAGCTAAGACTCATCTCTCGAGGCATGTTGCCGGCTTGAAGGCGGGTGACAGGATCATCCTTTGCCGCCGCAACCGCCCGGTAGCTGAGATCCGGCCGATCTCCGGCCACCAGGACGAACCCCGCCCGGTTGGCCTTGGAACAGGTCTGGTCGAAGTTTCCGATGCGTTTTTCGACCCGCTTCCGAACGACATTCTGGCCGATTTCGACGGCAGCCCCAGGTGAATCCCGCCCGGCGGTCATGAGGCTGCTGCTAGACACAGTGGCCTTCATTTGGCTGGTCGAGGGCAGTTCCCGCCTTTCGGCGCCTGCTCGGGAGTCGATCATCGACTCTGCTAACGACGCCTACCTGAGTGCCGCGTCTGCGTGGGAGATCGCTATTAAGCATGGCCTGGGACGGCTGCCGCTGCGCGTACCTCCCGAGGAGTATGTAGTCGAACAACGGCGGCGCCATAGAATCGATACACTGCCCATCACCGAAGAAGCTGCCCTACAGGTGGACAAACTTCCGAACTTGCATCGCGACCCTTTCGATCGACTAATCGTGGCCCAGGCGATCGTTGAGGGTACGATCGTGGTGACACCCGATCGCCTGATAAG
>JAKZUY010000276.1:0-4738 GCA_047516345.1 Dehalococcoidia bacterium
CATCGAGAGCTACGGGGTGTTTGGCTTCGATGACACCCGCTACGTACTGTCGCTGCGCCCCGAAAAGCGGGTCGGATCCGATGAGCAGTGGGACAAAGCGGAATCGGCCCTGAAGTTGGTGCTTGGGGAGCGAGCGCTGAATCACGAGGAAGCTGAGGGCGAAGGGGCGTTTTACGGTCCAAAGATCGACATGTTCGTGCCCGATGCACTGGGCAGAGAGTGGCAACTCGGCACCGTTCAGGTCGACTTCAATCAACCTGAGCGGTTCGACCTGGAATACGTGAACGCCGAGGGCGGCCGGGAGCGGCCGGTAATGATCCACCGCGCCATGCTCGGCTCGATGGAACGATTCCTTGGCGTGCTCATCGAGCACCTGGCTGGGGCGTTTCCAGTCTGGCTCGCGCCCGTGCAGGCGACGATAGTTCCCATCACGGACCGCCACCTTGACTACGCCTCTTCCGTGCTTAACAGCCTGAAAGGGGCCGGGATCCGGGCCGTCGTGGACGACTCCGGCGACCGCATGAACGCCAAGATTCGCCGCGCCCAGCTACAGAAGGTGCCCTACATGCTGGTGATCGGAGATCGTGAAGAAGAGGCCGGCACGGTGGCCGTGCGCACGCGGACCGGGGGCAACCTCGGAGCGCGCCCTGTGGACGCGTTCACTGAGCACATCGCCGAAGAGGTTCGAACGAGGTCAAGGACGTAGCCCTCGCGAGTTTGGCGCGAGATTGCGCCAATGTTGACGGTAAGTCGGCGCGATGCTAGTGTAACGGTGCTCCGGGGACGCGGTATTTTGTGTTGTTGCGCGCTCTGGATTGGACGGCATGCACGGGTGAGAAACTCAGGAAATCGAGAGTATCTCCCCGTTATCGTTCCGATCGTTAGTGTCGATCCCGGTGTTCCGGTAAAATTTGGCGCAACCGGCCACTTTGGAGTATGCGCGCGGCAGTCGCCGCGCTGGGTTGAACATCAGTGACCTCGAACGACATAAAACTTCATCGCGGTCTGCAGGGCGTCTATTTCGACCGCACCGAGACCACGTTCATCGACGGCAGGAAGGGCGTGCTCGAGTACCGCGGTTACTCGATTCACGACCTTGCCGCAAAGTCGACTTTCGAAGAGACCGCCTACCTGCTTCTTTACGGGGCGCTGCCTACGCGCGCCGAACTGGCTGATTTTGACAGCCAACTCAAGGCCGCACGGGTAATCCCGGGCCAGGTCATCGACGTCATCCGGATCGTGAAGCACTCACATCCGATGGACGTCTTGCGGACGGCAGTCTCCGCCCTTTCGGCAACCGATCCGGACGCCGGCGACAACTCCACCGAGGCAACGTTCCGCAAAGGCGTCCGGCTAACCTCTCAGGTGCCGGCGATCGTCATGGCGCACAACGCCATACGGAACGGGCGGGAGATCGTCGAACCCGACCCTGCGTTGTCTCACGCCGCCAACTTCCTGTACATGTTGAACGGCGAAATCCCGACCGCCGACACTGCGGAGTTGCTCGACCGCGACTTCATTTTGCACGCCGATCACGGATCTAACGCTTCCGCGTTCACGGCGCGTGTCGTCGCAGCCACCGGCGCCGACCTGCACAGCGCCGTAACCGCTGGAGTGGCCGCGCTTTCAGGCCCGTTTCACGGCGGCGCCGCTGAAAACGTCATGACGATGGCGGAGGAGATCGGGGCGCCTGAAAACGCCGCCGGCTATGTGAAGGGATTGCTCTCAAGCAGACAGCGTGTGATGGGATTCGGCCATCGCGTCTATCGGGCCGAGGACCCGCGAGCCCGCCACCTGCGCTCGGGCGTCGAGAGGCTCAGCCACGAGAAGGGCGAACCGAAGTGGTACAATATCCTTGAGGCGGTTATCACCGCGATGCAGCCGTACGCCCGCCGCGGCATCCACGTGAACGTCGACTTCTTCGCGGGGGCGATCTACCATCTCATCGGCATCCCGAACGACCTTTTTGTCCCGATATTTGCTGTGGGTCGCGTGCCGGGCTGGACCATCCAGGTAGTCGAGCAGCAGCGCCACAACATCCTTATTCGCCCGCTACTGCTTTTTTCTGGAGAACGGGAGCGCGAATACGTACCGATCGACAGTCGCTGAAGCAGGAACGCCCTGGGGGCGTACGGGCCACGGCAGCGTGGCAAAAGGGGGATCTAATTTGAAGAGCCGGGTTTCTGCGCAAGACGCGGCAAAAAACGGGAAATGTGTTCACTTCTGGCGCGTCGAGGCGCCGAATGGCCCCACGAGCAAAGGAACGTGCAAGCACTGCGGCGACGTACAGGAGTTCAAGAACTCCATTCCGATCACCGGATGGCAGCGGAGCACCCCCGAAACCAGGCGTAAAGCCGCGGAAGCAAGACAACGCGCCTGATAGATCACCTACTTGAGTAACAGCGGAGCGTCACACGACGCTCCGCTTTCGCGTATGGCAAATGCCTTCTCTCTGAATGAGATCATTGCGAAACCCATTGGAGGATGTCCAAGAAGGTAACGCTGGAGCAGATTGATTGCGACGCCAATTAACATCGCAGCGGCGGGTTGATCCTCAATCACGCCGTCCTGTCTTGAGACCACAGCCGAGGGGATGGCGGATTTGAAACACGCCACTACGCCGGTTCACGCAGTTAACGTGGTTAGTGGGATGGCGCGCGTCTGAGCGGGTGTCCGAAAAGGCGTTGCTGTGGCGGAGGGTAGACGTCTGTAATTCTGAGCGAAGCCGAAGAACCTAACTTCTGCCAGGGGTGCAAGGCCAAGGCCCGCCCCGGCGACCCCGACCCTTCGGCTTCGCTCAGGGGGACAAGGAGGCTTTCACGGTGACATGGGGGCCGCTGCGGTGTTTGGCGGTGTTTGGCGTCGGCCCTTCTCCCCCGACGCCCGCCTCGTGCACGGCGACGCGGTATGCTGCCGAGGATGAACGAACTTGAGTTGACCATCAGGCAAGGCATCCTCGACTCCGGCCCTATCACGTTTGCCGAGTTCATGGACGCCGCTCTCTACTCGCCGCTGGGCGGTTACTACACACGGCTCGGCAGCGCGGCCGGGGCCACACCGTCCGGCGGTCCGACCGACTACTTCACAAGTCCCATGGCGCATCCGGCTTTCGGGGCGCTCATCGCCGTACAGCTACGGAATATGTGGCGGCGCATGGCCAGACCAGGCGCGTTCACCGTCGTCGAAATGGGCGCGGGAGACGGCCTCCTGGCCCGTGACGTGACCGCATACGCTGCGCGGCTCGACCCGGCGTTCGCTGACGCTCTTGAGTACCTGGCCGTGGACCGCGTCCCGCGTCAGAACGCGTACGACACAGTAGTTGGTATCGATCAGGTCCCGTCGTCGGTGATTGGCTGCCTGTTGTCCAACGAGCTCCTCGACGCCGTGCCGGTTCACCGCTTCGTCGTCGAAAAGGGCGAGTTGCGGGAGCTATACGTTGGCGTCGAGGGGGACCGGCTTTGCGAGGTCGTCGGCCCGCCGTCGACCCCTGCCATCGCCGCCCGCATCGGCGAGTTGGCCGACCGTTTGCCGGAAGGCTACCGGGGCGAGGTTAATCTGGGCATCGACGATTGGTGGGCCGGTCTGGCGTCGAACACCCTCGATGCTGGTTACGTACTGACCATCGACTACGGTTACGACCGCGCTCAGCTTTATGCGCCGGCGCGCTGGAGGGGCAGTCTGCGGTGCTACTACAGGCACACCCACGTCGATGAACCGCTGTCCCGGGTTGGGCAGCAGGACATGACGGCCCACGTCGACTTTACAGCGGTCGATGAGGCGCTTGGCCAGCAGGGGTTTGAGATGGCCGGCCACGCGACGCAAGGTGAGTTTCTCACCCGGCTCGGGGCCGCCGGGTTCGTCGAGTCGCTGCGACAACACGGATTGTCCCAATTCGAGCAGGCCGCGAACAGGGTGGGAATCAACGAATTGCTTGACCCCTGGGGCATGGGAGGATTCAGGGTGTCTATTCATACCCGTAATGCTCCCTATGATCGCCTTATCGGCCTGACCGAGCGGGATAGTCAGGACACCGACCCGTCGCTGTCGCTCCCAATCTTGGATACGGCCGGGGGGCACGCATCGTTGCTGGCCAGCCGATACCCGGAGGCGGCGCGCATGTCGGGGGTAACGTGGGAGGGGACGTTTGAATAGGCCGTGGAGCTGCGTCGCCATTCCGATCTTCGCCCGTTGCAGGAGAAGGCGTTTGTTGACCGACTACGATCCGACGGGCAGGGGGTTCATATACCCGATTTGCTGACGCGGTTTTGGCGTGTCGGCGCGAATATCTAACGTGTAGCATTCTGGTTGGCGCACTCGTTCCCGTTCAGGTTGGTCAACCGGTTTTCTTCTCCCTGCCGGGGATTTTCAGTTACATATGACAACCGAATGCCTCAGACAAACCCCGCTCCACGGCCTGCACACGGCAGCCGGCGGACGCATGGCACCGTTTGGCGGGTGGGACATGCCGATTCAGTATCCAACGGGCATTCTGCGGGAGGTGGCCGCGGTGCGCCGGAACGCCGGCATGTTCGACGTGTCCCACATGGGCCGAATCGAGTTCTCGGGATCGGCATCGGCCGCGTTCCTCGACAGGCTCCTCAGCGCTAACGTCGCAAGACTGCGGCGCGGCAGGTCAAGGTACCACGTCATCTGCAACGAGGCAGGCGGCATCATCGACGACGCCATCGTGTACCGGCTCGCCGAGACCCGCTACCTGCTGATAGTCAACGCCGGTAAC
>JAKZUY010000277.1:0-6912 GCA_047516345.1 Dehalococcoidia bacterium
GCGTCATTGCGCAGCATGTCGCGGGTCCACACGAGCAGGTCGTGGAATCCTGCCCGGCCGTTTCGCCTTCGGACTTCCACGTAATTGAGCACCATGTGAGCGACAGATGAAATCAGTTGCCCAATAACGGCCGAACGGGCCTCGAAGAGCCAGTGATCGACCTGCTCTTGGACGCTGGCCAGTCCTTCCCGAAGGTCCTTAAGGGCGCCTTGCCCCAAACCACCGGGCCAATTTTTTCTATTCCCGGTCCTGGGTGTGGCGGCAATCACGGAATCTTCGCGTGCGAGCAGCGCCTCAAACCCGTCGGGACTATCCGACAGTTCTGCTAATTCGGCGATAAGGGGAAGCGTGTTTTTCGTCACGTGGACGAACAACCGGTCATCCGGCGAATCGCAGAATTCGATGAGCTCTTCCCAATTCTTTGCCATCGTTTGCAGGTATCCGACGTCGATGGATTGCGGTTCAGGCCCTGCCGAAAACGCCTCTGGGTCGAGCAGGTCGTAGTTTTCATTCAGCTTCCGGGCGACCGTTCGCAGTTTGTCGAGAGGGCCGTTCAGTCCAAGCCGGGACGCCCTCTCGAGTGCCGATACGAACTGCGGATCCTCCAGAGTCTCTTCCAGCCATTCGGCCCATGCCTCGTCGAAACGCAGCGTGGCTTCCGTATCATCCATCACCTCCAAAATAAGAGGCAGACCGGCGTTGAGCGGCATTTCGGACAGCATCGACCTGGCGAATCCATGGATAGTCTGAATTGCCGCAAAGTCGATGTCTCTGAGGGCGTGTCTAAGCCGGTCTCGCTCTTCCGGCTGAGGGTTCCCCCGGAGCATCTCGCCTTCAAAACGAGCGCGAATCCTCTGGATGAGTTCCGACGCGGCATCCTCGGTAAACGTAATGGCGGCGATCTCGTCGATGGTCGTGACGCCGGTCCTGACCGCGTTGAACAGACGCTCAACCAGAACGCTGGTCTTGCCCGTCCCCGCGCCCGCTTCGACGAACAGGTTTAGGTCTAGCCGGTCAGATATCCGCTGCCGTTCATGCTGGTCGGATGTCGTCATTTGGAAAGACTCACGTACGGGAGGACCTCAGGCGCACCGCGTTTCAGTTCCCACGTCTTTAGGCGATCAGCTGGGCATATGGCGTCATAGGGGCACCATCGGCAGTTTTCCAACTCTGACCTGCCGTCTCGCCGGCCCGGTCGACCCCGCGGCGCCGGCGGAAATACGCCGGCATTAATGCCCGTTGCGATCATTGACGTGACCTCGTCGAGCCGTGCGGCTGAGTCAGGCTGATCCGCCAGATCGGGCCTGAGCACGCTCCCACCCTTCTCGAACACAAACCAATAAGCGGCCCGTACGTCGGGACTATCCGCATCCGATTGCAGTAAGGCCGACGCCGCCCTTGTGTACACCGGCAATTGCAAGCGCAGCCCGCCCATCACTGGATCGTCTTTCAGGCCGCTGTAGCGACTCGAACCACCAGTCTTGTAATCGAACACGATAATTCGATCACCGTTGGTTGACCTGTCGACGCGGTCGACTCTGCCTCTGAACCTGACGACCTCACCGCTGTCAGTTGCGATCTCCACCGCAGGGGCGTCCGATTCATGGAAGCCAAACGTCAACTCGCTTTTGTAGGGCGTCACACCCCACGTCGCCATGATTTCTGACTCGGCGGACAGCCATCGTTCGAGGTTGCGCGTGATTGAGTTACGCTCGATGGTCAGCAACGCCGGATGCACAGCCGAACCGTCCGCCTCGTATTCGTCGAAGTGTCTGGCCACCATTTCTCTGAGCAGGACCCGCTGTTCCGCCCGGGTGTCGATACGCCGGGCCGCCCGTTCTGAGACGAACTGTTCCAGGACGGAGTGCACGATCGATCCCCGTTCGAGCGGAGTGATGCCCGGTTCGTCCTCCGGCCGTTCCGTAGGTTCGACTTTGGCCACGTATGCGAGAAAGAACTGATACGGACAGTTGGCCCACGACTCGAATCGGGACGCTGAAGCGATGCCGAGGTCGTTTCTACTTGCCTTGTCTAAAGGCAGTCTTCCGTCGAACTCTGTCCAGTCATTGGTAAGTACGGAGTCTTCCAGCTTCAGGCCGCGGTGAAGAGGATTAGAGCGGTCGCGGGCGAGGAAGTGATCGCCCCGTATCTTTGACGCGCTGCGCCACGAGTCTGTCGACTTCAACGCGTATTCGTGCCGGTCGCAGGGAAACGCAATCGCCTCGTGGGCCGGAGCCTCGTCCGGAAGTACGACCACGGGGTTGTCCGAACTACCCGAGAGAAGGTCGCCGGGCTGTAGCAATTGGTTGCCGCTGACTTCACGTACGGCTTCCAGAAACCAGCGCGCAGGTCCGCTTGCGCGGCGTGCGCCGACCTGGGCGCGGGGCCAGTAGAGATATTGCGTCTGCGCTGTATTGCGGGCGATCAGACAGGTCCGGCGTTCGAGCGCTGCGTTGCGTTGGCGATCCGGCAGTGTTTCGCCGCTGGGATCGAGCTTGGCCTTCACGGTTTCGGGGAGCAAAGGGTCGTCGCGGTCACGGCTCGGGTACGAACCTTCGCTCATGCCGAGAATGTGAACGACATCGAACTCACACCCGACCGCCATGTTCAGCGGGGCGACGAAGACGCCGCGGCCGAGCCTCCTTAAATTGCCTCGCGTTCGATCGAGTTCATCTCGAACCAACGTCGAAAAGTGTTCGAGGTCCATGGCCGTTCCCGGAGGGAACTTCAGCTCTTCGATCTGGTCGAACAGGGCCGCAATTCGGTCCCTGACAGGTGTTGGTTCACCTGATGGCAGCAGGTACGCGTCCCACAGATCTCGTAGCCATTTCGTATACGACCGCAGGTCGGGAGTGTCAGTCGCCGGGGCCTGGGCTGCCAGCCCTTCGACAAACTCGATCATTTTCTGGGCATGGGCGGCCTGCGACCGTAGCGACGCCGCACGGATTTCATGAAGTTCGTCGGACTCTGTTACGTTGTCCGCAGCCGCCCTCTGCCGGCCCGCATATCGAGTCAACCGCGTCTTGAAGCCATCGAGTCCGGCGGTAACTGAGGCTATCCGTGAAACGGCGTCCCAACGGGCTGCCGGAACTTCCTGCCTGGTGTCGGGAAATGCTACTGGCGCAGAAGTGATCCACTTCGCAAAACCTTGCCTCGTCCAGCCACCCTTGAGATGGGCGAGAAACAGATCCAGAATCCCCGTAACGAACCGGCCTTCCGGCGAGTTGGAGTCGGGGACCGGGTCTGGGCCTGTGACCGGCACTCCGGCGAATCTCAGAGCCTCCTCCACACGATCGCCGTACGAACGGTCGGCGAATAAGACCGCCATCCGGTAAAACGGCGTGGCGTTCTCCTTTGCACGCCGGACGATGTCCCGGACCACGAACCGCACTTCGTTGGCCGGATCGGGCGCGCTAATGAGATTCACCGTCCTTTTTATGGGCGATACATCGGTTGAATGGCTGTCCGGGTCGGGATTCGGAATGGCGGCGGCCACGAGCAGGTCCGCCTCCTCGTCGCCGGTCAGCGCGACAAGAATCGATGCGCCCGCGACATCGTTGAGCGCACGGTCGAGCGGGGCGAACTGCGTCGGTGCACCTTCTATACGTAAGACGATCAGCTTCCCGAGTTCGGATACGGGGTAGTTTTCGTTTTCCAACTCACTTGCAGCGGCCCTCGCCACGTCGACCTGCTCACGCCAGTTGCCGCGCAGCCCGCGGTACGTCCGGTACACGTCGGCGATCTCCCGAACCAGTTCGCCTTCCTGTCGGAGCGACGGGACCGGGTCGTGTTCGAGGGCCTCAAGCTGGCGGAACGTGGCGCGCAACGCGGAGTGGAGCGAGGGAAGGGACCGGATCGGCCCAAGACGACTTCCGGGAGGCGCTGACATGGCGGCGGAGTAGACGAGCGCGGCTGCCTGCAACCGGGTTAGCGGGGGACGGTCGATATGCGATCCGCCAATCTTTTCGGCCAGGTCGTCGAGCCGCGTCAGCTGTACGTTGAAGTAACCGCGCGGCGCGAGCCGTTGTCGCAGGTAGTAGGAGCTATAATTCGAGGGCACGACGACCGTTATCAGGCCGAATGGGTCGTCTCGACGATGCGCCCGAATAAGTTCCTTGACGCGGGCAAAAATGTCGGTGCCCGTTCGTATCGCCTCAACACGGGCGTTTGTCACGGCTTTTTGTGTCATGTTGGAATTCCGGAGCGGCGATCAGTCGCTCCCCGGATATCGGGTGTCCGATTGTCTGGCCGAACCGGATGTGACCTGCGCGGGCATCTTCCACCCTGGACGCCTAAAAGTCGAAGCGGCGCCCGATCGTTGTCGGCCGGATGCGGAACGATGGCGCCCCCGGTGAGGATCGAACTCACGCACCCGGCTTCGGAGGCCGGTGCTCTGTCCACTGAGCTACGGAGGCGGTCGCGCCAATTGTAGTTAAACCGGGACGGGGTGGGTGTGCGGTTGTCTCTTTGGCTCTGAAGGTTAGCCGATTTCGGGCGGCGAAGAGGGAGGCTGGCTTGGGTCGTCCGGCGCGTCAGAACGCAGGCCGCTGCCTCCACGGAAGGCCCGCGTCAGCAAGAGTGGGGCGATGACAGTCGTTACGACAGTCATGACGATGGCCACGCCGAAAACGTCACGGCCAATCACACCGCTTCCAAGACCGATGCCGGCCACGATGAGGGCGACTTCACCCCGCGGCAACATCCCCAGGGCGACACGCCACGATCCGATGCGATTAAACCCGACGAGCAGCGCTGGTAGACCAGACCCAGCGAGTTTGCTCACTATGGCAAACACGGAGAGTACGGCTGCGAATGCTAAAGCTTTGCCTAGGGAGTGCTCCGACCCTTCGCCACCGAATGCGGTGAAGTCGACCTGCATGCCGATGACAACAAAGAACGCCGGCACCAGGAAGTAGTTGATCTGCCGCATTGGCCTTGCGACGAGATGCTTAAGGTCGGTACCTGAAAGGGCGAGACCCAGAGAGTACGACCCGATGATCATGGCGAGGTTGAAATACACCTCGGCGACTCCGGCCGCAAAAAGCGCCATTGCCATGGCCACCCCCAGTACGGCGCCGGGGCTTTTAAACCAAAACGCAAATTTCGAAATGTACTTCGACAGCAGACTCCCGATTACGGTGAGGCCCAGCCAGAAGCCGACCGCCTTCGCGAAAATGATGGCGATGCCGCTTGCCGTGACCGTCCCGTCACGGCCAATGCCGACCACGATGGCCAGGACGATGATTCCAAAAACGTCGTCTACCACGGCGCCGGCAAGCACCGTGACCCCCTCAGGCGTATCGAGCTTGCCGAGGTCAGACAACACGCGGGCCGTGATGCCCACGGACGTTGCTGTCATGATCGCACCTACGAAAAGGGCGGGAAGTAGATCTTGCAGGGAGTCGAAACTGGCGAACCCCAGCCACACGGTGGCGTAAAAGCCGAGGACGAACGGCACGACAACTCCGCCGGTCGCGATGGCGATGGCGGGACGGGCGTACCGAATGAACTGCTGACGATCTGTTTCCAGACCGGCCTCGAATAAAAGAATCACGGCCGCTATCTGGGCGAAAAAAAACAGTTCAGGCGCTACCGGCAACATCCCTCCGGCGCCTTCTTCGACCGCGAAAAGGGTCCCGATTACGGGTAGGCTGATGAGTCCGCCAAGGGCGAACGGGCTGATGGCTATTCCGGCGCCCAGTTCGCCCAGAACCGCGGGAACCTTGAAGACGCGTTCGGCGATTTCACCGCCGAACTTGGCGGCGATAAGAATGACCGCCAGCAGGATCGCCAACTCGGCGACTGCTTCAAGCGGACTGTGGTGCACGATCTCTTCCATATTCAACAAAAGCCGCGCTCAATCCGTGCACGACATGGCTGACTATACTGCTCCGGCAGCGGCTGGCCGGGTGATCGTATTTTTTGGCCGGTCACTGAGCAACAAGCACCTTGTCCGGCTTCCAACCGCCGCGGGCCGGATCGCAGGACAGCAGAGCGATTATCTCGCCGCTGCGGCTGTATGCACGTACCTGCTCACCCGGAGTTGACGGTTCAAAGCGCGACAGTGGAAGCGGACGGCCGTTTTGACACATCTCCTGCATCAGTGGGTCCAGGACGATTGAACGCAGGTGGTAAAGCGTCCAGTCGACGGGAAACAGTAGATCCTGCCATGCATCGTTTTCCAGGGCGGCTTCCAACTTGCCAATCGTGACTGCCCCGTCCAGGTCGAACTTGCCTGCCCGGGTCCGTTGCAGCGCCGAAAGATGGGCGGCCCCCCCGAGCGCCTCCCCAAGATCATTTGCCAGGGACCTGGCGTAGAACCCGTGACCGCAGACCAGTTCGAGGTCGAACTCCGGCGGGGCCCACCTGGTTATCTCAAGATGGTCTACGTCCACCTGCCGTGACTTGCGTTCGACTTCTATTCCGGCGCGCGCCAAGTTGTACAGACGTTGGCCGTTGTGCTTGACAGCGCTGTACATCGGTGGGACCTGGGTGATCTCGCCGCGAAATCGGGGCAACGCCTTGTCGACTGCGTCGCGGTCGATCGCCGTCGGGTCGGATTCGGCCACCGTTTCACCCTCGGAATCATAAGTGTCGGTAGCGGTTCCCAACGTCACCGTGAGCCGGTATGCCTTGTTCCCCAGAAGGATCGAGTCTGCGAATCGTGTCGCCGGACCCAGGCACAATGGGAGAACGCCGGTGGCTATGGGATCGAGCGTCCCGCCATGCCCGATCTTCTTGACCCGCGTAAGGGACTTGACCTTGCGGACCACGTCGGTCGAGGTCCAATCCGACTCTTTGTCGATGTTGAGGAACCCGCCCACTGCAATTTTGGCCGGTTTCGGGTGTCTGATCACAGCGCGGCGTCCCCGACCGACCTTCGCAAGTCTTCTTCCTTGACTTTGTCGATAA
>JAKZUY010000278.1:0-9940 GCA_047516345.1 Dehalococcoidia bacterium
CCGACGCCGACGTGGACGGCGCACACATCCGCACCCTTCTGCTCACGTTCTTCTTCCGAAACATGCCCCAACTCATCGGCGACGGGTGCCTCTACATCGCGCAGCCGCCGCTGTTTAGGGCCTCACGCGGCCGCTCTGCCACGTGGCTCTACTCCGAAGAGGAGATGGACCGCTGGCTCGCAGGCCGGGTCTACGGCGACATGCGCATATCCGCGGCGTCCGGCGACGGCTTCTCCCAGTCCGGCGCAGGCATTGGAAACGTCCTGGCCCCTCTTCGCCAGTACCAGGAAGCAAGGGATGCCGCTGCCGCCCTTGAAGTCCCGGCAAATGTTTTGGAGCGACTGATCAAGGAGCCCGAGTTCGAACAACTCGACTTCCGGCCAGTCATTCCGGCTCAACCGGTCCTGTTTGACGAAACGGCCGAAGAGGTGACAGTTCCCATGCCGCCGGAAGATCGAACGTACGAAGTTGACGGCTACACACTCACCCGGCAGGTGAACGAGCATCCGTCGATGAAAAGGGCAAGGCGTCTTTACAAAGCGGTCAAGGGCATCGTCGATGCCGGCGCAGTCACCATCACACGCAAGGACAAGACCATTGCGGAAGACGTGCCGTGGTCAGAGCTCGCCACACGTCTTGAGGACGGCGCGGACCGTTCCGGCGTGAGTATCCAGCGCTACAAGGGCCTGGGCGAGATGAACCCCGATCAGTTGTGGGAGACCACAATGGATCCGGGACAACGGGTAATGCTGCGCGTCACCGCAGATGACGCCATGGTCGCGGACGACATATTCCGGACGCTCATGGGAGACGAGGTAGCGCCCAGGCGCGACTTCATCCGCACCCACGCCCTCGAAGTAAAAAACCTCGACGTATAGCCCCGATCAGGCGGCGGGGCGATGGAACTAGACGGCGAGTTGCCACTGCTGTGGCACCATCACTAATTCCGTCTTCATCAAATCACCCAACGTCTGCCGCGTTTCGTCCCTGTCATAGTCAAACACCTCGTACACGTCGTCGGAGTGTGTGGCTATGAGGCGTCTGGCATCCCTCAGTTCGCCGGAATCGGCGACCGCCACACGTCTTGACTTGTCGACCTCACAAGTGTGAACGAGCCTTATCGCGTGATCGTTTTGAGCGCGTTTGATGTCCAGGGCTTTTGTCATCGCGCGGCCTGCCTGCTCCAGTGGATTCCTGACCCCCAGATCAACGGCAATCATCGCTGCGGCACCCGATACGACGTTTCCGAACCCTTGACGCTCGTAGTAGATGTCCACGAGCCAGCTGGCAGATGCGCCCCTGATGGGATGACGACTCCGAAGTCGCCTTAGCGCAACGTCGGGTATTCCGGGGTGGTTCTTTAAGTCGCGCCTCACTCTGGTGGCTAGGCGCATGCCCGTCTGCCCGCCGCTACTCCGCTGCCTGTTCAGTTCACGCGCCGGCGCCAACGCTGCCGAGCAGGCGAAAATCGATGAACCGAAGTGCCAAATATCTGCGGTCAGATGTGACTCGTCAGTGACCAGCCCGGCGGTCTGTTCATCTTCGTTCCATTGAATTTCAGCTGTCTTGAGGAATTCCGCGACGAATCTGTCGAGGTAGCCCTCGTCCTTTTCGGTCAATGGCGCCAGCCGGCCTATTGAAAGAAACAGCGCTCCGTCGTCATCAATGCGAATCGTTTCGCCATCCGACCGCAAAAGGATGACGAAGGGTTCACCTAGCCCATCGTAGAACGGCATCTGGACCTCGAAGGCATCGCCGCGCTGGCTGCCCACGGTTGCGTCAGCCACCAGCCGCGATAGGTCTTTGGTGACTTGCAGTTCGTCAACGATCACGCGCCCCCTCCCTTCACTGTCGCATTCGTTCTTGAAGCGTCAGACTCGACAGATCGACGTTGCATTCCGCTGCGAATGCCATTGCTATCTCGCCTGCGCCTCCGTCAGGATTGATGTCTGACGTGGGATACGCATAGGTTAACTGCCCGCGATGTGTGCGGCCAGTAAAGTTGCATTTAAGGGTTGGGAAATGCTTGTGCGGCTGACCAGAGTCGATGATAAATCCATCGGGGTTTTGGTGCTGCGACCGGTGGCTGTGCCAATGTCGGAGAATCCTATTGCGCCTAGTGGCAAGTATGGCTTCGACCCGAGAGCCCATTACCACTTCCAGAATCAGGCGCTCTCCGGTACCAACCACCGTCAAGGGCGCCTCGATTCGGTGTCTCTTGCCTTTGGACCTGAACGTCACCCTTCCGTCCACTCGCTTCCGCGCTGTGGTCAGTCTTTGGGCGTCCGCATCCGGTGGGTCATCCGGCAGTGCCCAATTTTCAGCTATATCAAGGGCCAATTTGCGTTACGTATTGCCGCGGTCAGGCGGCGGAGATGTTTGGCCGGATGTTGCCGTTGGGGTCTGCCTGGAGTATGGCGTAGAAGGGGAGTTGCCGGCGCCGTAACTCTTCGCTGCCGCCTTGCATGCGATCTACCGCACACAAGACGAGCACGACCTGACAGCCAAAGGCCTCCAACGCGTCGATCGCCGCAAACAGGCTTCCGCCCGTCGAGATTGTGTCGTCGAATACCGCAACCTTCATCCCCGGCTCGACCGGCCCTTCCACCTGTTTTCGTCCGCCGTGGCCCTTGACTTCAGGCCGGACAAAGAAGCCCATTACCGGCCTGCCCTCTAACCGGCTTCTCAGGGTGATCGACCCGACAATGGGCACGGCTGCGACCGTCGGGCCGCCTGCGGCGTCGGCGCCGGCCTTGGCGATCTCATCAAGAAACAGCGAGGAGATCAGGTCCGACCCCTCCGGGTCCAACGTCAGCAGACGCCCGTCGAAGTAGTACTTGCTCTTCTGACCCGACGAGAGCGTGAACTCCCCGATCTCCAGCGCGCCAAGCTCCAACGCCCGTTCCAGCAATCTTTCGGCCTTCTCTATGGCTGTAACTGTCTCTCTCATGTCCTTGTAGCCTGCGAAAGGCCATAAAGGCCGCGGTCGTCCATATATCGGGCCACTGCCGGAGGCGTCTGTCCGACCGGAAGCCCGCCCCTGTTGAGGCAGTCCCTGATAGCCGAAGCGCTCACTTCCCGCATCGGACCCTGGAGAAACAACGCCCCGCGCGCCGGGTGACCGAACTCCAGCCCGGCGGGCGGAGGAGAGCCGGGCCGCCCTATGACCACGACTGTACACATGGACGGCAGGGCATCGGCCCTGTTCCAGCGGTGCATATCTTCGGCTGTATCGGCACCGACGATCAGGTAGAACGCCGCACTGGGGCCATACTGCGACCGCAGGTCAGTCAGAGTATCTACCGTGTAGGTCTGGCCCGGGCGCCGCACGTCCACGTCGGAGCAGGAAAACCCGGGGTGTCCGGCCAGCGCAAGGCGGACCATTTCGAGGCGGTCCTCGGGCGACGCCCCGGGTTCGGCCTGCTTCATCCACGGCCGGCCCGCTGGTACGAACACCACCTCGTCCAGTCCGGCCGCGTTCATTGCGAACTCCCCTACCGCAAGGTGGCCATTGTGAATCGGATCGAACGTGCCTCCCAGCACTCCGATCTTTTTGGCAGCCACCGCGTCCTTCATAGAGATCGCCCCATGAACTCGTTCGGGATCATACCCAGTCGAAGTCCCAGTCGCCTGCCAACACCGTGTCGCCGCTCGCAACACCCAACCGCTCCAGAGCGGCAGAAATCCCAAGCCGGTCCAACACAGCGTGGAACTGCACACGAGCCTCCCAGTCGTCGAGGTCGGAGCCGCGCGCCAGACGCACGGCCCGCGGGTGAACAATCCTGAAGACCCCTGGCGACTCCATTACGACTGGATGCCGATGATCCACCGGTTCAGGCCTGAGTACAGGCAACGAGGTCTCTTCCGACAGGGGTAATGGTCCGGCCCGCCGGATCTCGGCAAGCCGCCGCTGCAATTGCGCCGTAAGCCGGCCCAGACCTTCGTGCGTCGCCGCCGACACGAAATAGACCTCGCCCTCGTCGCCGGCGATCACTGCCATCTCCTGTCTGACCTGCTCGCTCCTGCCTTGATCCGCCGCCACGTCCATCTTGTTGACAGCCACCACTCTCGGCGTGTTGACAAGCCTCGTACCGTACTGCTCCAGCTCCCTGTCGATCGTTGCCACACGCTGCGCCAGATCGTCCTCAGACCCGTCGATAACGTGCACAAGCAGTTCGGTCCTCTCGGCGTGTTTCAGGAATTCATCGCCCAGACCGGCGCCAAGGTGCGCATCCTCGATCAGGCCCGGAATATCCACGACGACCATCGTCTCAAGCCCTCGTTCGACAACGCCCAGTACCGGTTCAAGGGTCGTAAACGGATAACCGGCGATCTTGGGTCGCGCCGCCGAGATAGCCGCCAGAATGCTCGACTTCCCGGCATTTGGCATACCGACCAGGCCGACGTCTGCCAGAAGTTTCAGTTCGAGGCGTATCCGTCGCTCTGTTCCCAGTTCGCCTGCCTCCGCAAGCAGCGGATACTGATTGACCGACGACACAAATCGAGCGTTGCCCGAACCGCCTCTACCAGCCTCAGCTGCTACGACGGTCATGCCGTGCGACGACAGATCGCTCAGCAATTGCCCCTGATCTGCGTCCCACACTTCCGTGCCAACCGGCACCGTGATCAAAGTGTTCGCCCCGCTTGCGCCGAAGCGTTTGTTCGGTCCGCCTCGTCCACCGTCCTCAGACCGAAATACTCGACGACGACGGAACTTCAGAAGTGTGCTCTCGGACTCGTCAGCCACGATGACCACCGCACCGCCATCTCCTCCCGTACCTCCTGCAGGTCCGCCAAGAGGATTCATCGCCTCCCTTGCGAACGCAACGATGCCGTTTCCACCATTTCCACCGGCTACTTCTATTAATGCTGAGTCGATCATGTGAACAATCAGTGATGGATAATTGCCTATTTATTATCAGCAGTATGCGTCGTGGAAAAGTGGAAACCGTACTGGGAGGCAGTTGGACGTGATTGTGGAATAGACGCGGGAAGTTCCTGCGTGGTTGGTGATGGCTGTGAACAGGTCAGCCCCTGTTGTGGAATGCTGTGGCGGAGGATTTGGCGCACGTTGTAGTTTTCCACAATAGCCTTAGGTTTCCCACAGAAAAGCAGGACTTTTCCACAATAGCAGTGGAGAATCAAGGGCGAGGCCGCAGGAGCCTAGGTGTCCGATTCGGTCGACAGGGCCATGCGCAGTGATGCTATGAGATGGCGGAGCGATGGGTTGTCGTCGAGCTGCTCAGCGAACCTGCGCTGCGCGTACAGGACCGAAGAATGGTCCTTGCCGCCCATGATTTCGCCCACCCGCGTCGAGGGCAGGTGGCTTTCCTCCCGCAGCAGGTACATCGCCATGTGACGTGCGTGAGACGTGCGCTTGTCGCGGCGGCGCCCCATGAGTGTTTTGATATCTACGCCCGTGCGTTCGGTAACCGCTTGAATCACGTCCTGCGGGTCGGCAGACCGGGTCGGGTTGGAATCGATCAGGTTGCTTAGCGCCCTTGTCGCAAGCTCCGGATCGATCGGGCTGTCGACTAGCTGGGAATAGGCTACGACGCGGTTCAGGCTACCCTCGAGTTCCCTGACGTTCGTATGAGACCTTCGCGCCAGGAGTTCGAGGACCATGACCGGCACGTCGACTTTCAGAACGTAGGCTTTGCTTTCGAGTATCGCGATGCGGGTCTCGAGGTCGGGAGGTTGAATATCGACCACGAGGCCGCCCTCCAGGCGCGACACTATGCGTTCTTCGAGCAGCGACTTCCTGGCCGGTTCGTCTCCCGTAACAACGACCTGCCGCCCGCTCATGTGAAGCTCGTTGAACGTGTGGAAGAACCCCTCCTGCGTCTGTTCTTTGGAGGCGATGAACTGGATGTCGTCTATCAGGAGGGCATCGGCGCTCCGGTACCGCTCGCGGAACTGGTCTGCGGTGCCTGCTCGGATCGCCTTGATGTAGTCGTTTGTGAATCGCTCGCTGCTCACGTACAGGATTTCGAGACCCTTTTCCATCAGCGAGTGGGCGATGGCGTGCAGCAGATGGGTCTTACCGAGGCCGACTTGTGAGTAGATATAGAGGGGGTTGTAGGCCAGACCGGGGGATTCAGCGACGTTGGCCGCCGCCGCGTGGGCGAGCTTGTTCGAATCCCCGACGATGAAGGCGTCGAAGGTGAGGCCGGGCCGGAGAGCGTTGCCGTTTGCCCGTTTTTCAGACCGGCGCGGCGGGTCGTCGGGCCGCGCCGCGACCGACGACCCGCCGGCGACTGCGAACTCTACGGATAACGACCTGCTGGCAACCCGCTCGACAACGCGGGAGATAATAGCGGACAGCCGCTGTTCCAACGCCTCGGCGGCGAAGGCGCTGGGAGTGGTCACGACAAGGGTGTCGCCGTCGAGCGACTGCGCGGACGTGTCCTTGAGCCAAGTCTCAAAGTTCGGTCTTGGTATTTCCAGCTCGAGCTGCCCGAGGGCAGCCTGCCAAATTCTGTCGGCTGAGTCGTTACCCAGTGCAAAACCTCGGGGGCACAAGTTACCCCGGCGCCTGCGATTGCAGGCGAAATAATATACCTTCAAACAGGGGGTTTGGGCCGAGTGGGGCAGCACCGGAAAGCCAGCCGCCGAAGTGATTCGACCCGCCTAGAAGTTAACACGCTACTGTCTGGGAAACGCAAGACCGCGCGGTCACAATTACGGCATCAATCGCGCCTTGAGACGTGAAACCTTTGTGAATATCATCACTATTCACTTTAATCAAACACCCGTTCGGCCCCTCTCGGCCGGGCTGTTTCCCAGCTCCCGGCGCGTTTCCGCGCATACACTAGCGCGCCTGACAGGACCGAAATGGCGTTAACAATAGTGTTCTTCGGATCGCCCCCAGAGGCCGTCGAAAGCCTGGCGGTCTTGCAGGCAGAGGGCATCGACGTCGCCTCGGCCTACACGCGCCCTGACCGGCCGGCAGGCAGAGGAAACAGGATGACGCCGACGGCCGTGAAGGTGTGGGCCTCGGAACGAGGTCTGGACGTGAGGACACCGGACGATCTGAGATCGCGTGACACGCTGGACCACCTGGCCAGCACGCACGCTTCCGTCTTCGTGGTGGCCGCCTACGGCCGATTCCTGCCGCGCGCCGTGCTCGACATTCCGCACCTCGGTGTCGTGAACATCCACCCGTCGCTGCTACCCGCGTACCGCGGCCCATCCCCGGTGCAGACGGCGATTTTGGACGGGGTTTCGGAGACCGGGGTGACCATCATGAGGCTGGATGAAGGCATGGACACAGGCATGATTCTCCGGGCTTCTGAGCCGGTACCGCTTGACGGGACCGAACGGGCAGGTGATCTTCTGACCCGCCTGTTCTCGCTCGGCGCAATGATGTTGCCGGACGTCTTGCTCAGCCTTTCGAACGGTCAACTGACGCCCGTGCCGCAGGACGACTCGCGTGCGATCGTGACGAAATTGGTGCGGCGCGGTGATGGCGCGGCCGACTGGCGCCGACCCGCCCGGCGCCTGGAGAGAATGATGCGAGCTTATGATCCCAGACCGGGGTTGTTCACAACGTGGTACTCGCGAACGTTGAAGATCATGGACGCGGCTGTTGTGGAGGACGAACGGGGCGCACGGCCGCCGGGCACGGTATTTCGCATCGCCGACCGGCTGGCGGTATCTACCGGAGAGGGCGCGCTGGAACTTCTGCGGGTACAACTCCAGGGCAGGCGTGCGGTCGACGCGCCCGATTTTTTGCGGGGTCACCCCGAGATCGTCGGCGCCGTCCTGCCCTCGTAGTCCGTCGGCGCGCGGTTAGCCCGCCCTCGCGAACGGCGGCGCGGTCAGCCTATACCGGCTCGACGAGGGTTACGTCGGTCCGTGCGATGTGGCTGCGGATGTAGTCGACCCTCCCGTGCCACCAGTCGGTGCCGTAGAACGCCGCTTCGAGGGGTTCGATCTGCGACTTGTCGGGGAAGCACCGGATCCACGTGAACTGTGTGCGGTCTTCGGTGACCCACATGGAGTGCACGCTGATGCCGGACTCTTCAAGGTACGGCACGCATTCGGCCTGAAACACCTCGAGCCAACTGTCCATCATGCCCTTGTTAATGGTGTAAATACGCAGTTGGCCGATCATTGAATTCTCCATGTGCCGGCGTGTCTGCCGTGCCTGTTAAGTGCGGCCGTCGCGGGCATGTCGCCGCGCAACGCCGCCGCCGGTTCAATCCTAACCTTCCCTCGTTAGAGAGTGTGAGGGCCGAGGGGCCGTCCGCGACCCATCCGGCTCGCGGGCATGTGTCTATCCTCGATGGCGAGGTGGCCGGCCTGAAGGCGAAGACGCTTGGGCTTTAGCGTGAACAGGCCCCAGCTATTGCCGAACAGGCCAGCTAGCTCTTGCCGAACATGCCCATCAGGGCGCGGGGGTTGCCGCCGGTTGCCAGTTTCTTCATCACCTTCTGCATCTGCCGATGCTGATTGAGAAGCTGGTTGACCTGCGCCGGAGTTGTCCCGCTGCCGAGCGCGATACGCTTGCGCCTCGAACCCTTGATAATTGCCGGGTTCGTCCGTTCGCCTAGCGTCATCGACAGTATGATCGCCTCGACCTGCGCCATCTTTCGCTCGTCGAGATCGGCGGGGTTGATACGTCCCTGCATGGCCCGCATTCCGGGAATCATGCCGAGCACGTCCCCCAGCGGTCCCATGTTCTTCAGCGCCTGGAATTGCTTGAGCAGATCGTTCATGTCGAACTGGTTGCGCCGCATCCGGAGCTCAAGCCTCATCGCCTCTTCGACGTCGATCTGTTCCTGCGCCCTTTCGACAAGGGTCTGCACGTCGCCCATGCCCAGGATGCGCGACGCCATGCGGTCGGGGTGGTAGTCTTCAAGCGCCGATGCCCGTTCGCCGGTGCCGACGAACTTGATGGGGAGGCCGGTTGCCGACTTCATCGACAGCGCCGCGCCACCTCGTGCGTCGCCGTCCATCTTGGTCAGTATCAGGCCGGTCAGGCCAATACGTTCGTTGAACTCCGAACCTGAACGCACCGCGTCCTGTCCGGTCATTGCATCCACGACGAGGAGCGTCTCGGCGGGCTGAACTTTGTCCCGCATCCGGGCGAGTTCGTCCATCATCCCTTCGTCGAGGTGAAGCCGGCCCGCGGTGTCGAGGATGAGCCAGCGAATGCCTGCCTTGTCGGCCGCTTTCACAGCGTTTGCGGCCACCTTTATCGGAGAGTTCCCGATTGGGTCTTCGTGATGGACCGGAACGTTCAGCTCGCGGCCGAGTTGCACGAGTTGGTCGATAGCCGCCGGCCGCTGGAGGTCGCAGGCGGCGAGCATGGCCGGCTGGTTGTCCTTGCGAAGGCGTAGAGCCAGTTTGGCCGCGGTAGTGGTCTTGCCCGAGCCTTGTAGGCCCACGAGCATGACGACGGACGGCGGAGATTTGGCCCGCTCCAGACCGACCGCCTCGCCGCCCAGTATTTCTCGCAACTCTTCGTGGACAATCTTCACTACGGTCTGGCCGGGCGACAGGGAGGAGAAAACGCGCTCGTCGTCCGCCCGTTCCCTCACCCTGTTGACGAACAGCCGGGTGACCCTGAAGTCGACGTCGGCTTCAAGCAGCGCCATGCGCACGTCCCGCATCGCGGCGTCCACGTCCTTGTTGGAGAGGCGCCCTCTGCCGGAGAGGCGAGATAGAGCGCCGTTTAGCCTGTTTGTCAGAGATTCGAACATTTTTTTGGCTGACCCGTTGTGCAGGGAATCGGCGAATCGTAGACCCGATCAGTAGGTGATTATCGCGTTATTACTCCTGTTTTGCTTGTTGGGCTGCCTGGCCGGGCATCGACTGGTCACTATCCGCTTCGGGCTCGGGTTGCGATTGGGCTGCCAATTTGGCTTGCTCGGTGTTCTTTCGTTGCCTGCGCTGGTCCCACAGCACGACTCCCAGGACTATGACAACGATCGGG